>JBBTKD010000001.1:0-1809 GCA_038059105.1 Actinomycetota bacterium
GCGATGGGTTTCGCCCGCCCTATCGCGCTGGTCGGCGGTGTCGCCGGGGGGACGTTCATCTTCATGGAGAGCTTCTCCATCTTTGGGGGGAACACGCTCTCGACCCTCGCCGGTGAGTTTTCGTTCTCATGGTCCTTTGCGCTCTCGCTCGTGTACCTCGGGTTGGTGATCCGAAGCGTTCGCGAAGGGAGAGGTTTTACCGTGGCTGCGGGTGTCGTCCTCGCGCTCACTGCCCTTAGCCACATCATCACGACGATGGTCGTGATCCTCGCATCGCTGCCGCTGTTGCTGCGTCGCCGCGGGCCGTCGACCCTGTTTGCCGCGTGGGGCATCGGTTTTGCGCTCGCTGCGTTCTGGGCGTTGCCGTTGCTCGATCACGTCGCGTTTACCACCGATATGGGTTGGTTCCCGGTGCGCGGTCTCACTCCCGTGTTTCAGAGGGAGTTGTGGCCGCTCATGATCCCGGCTGCGGCGGGTCTCTGGTGGTCGATCCATCGGCGTCTCCCGGTGGGACCGATCCTCGCCCTGATCGGCATCCCGATCGTTGGCTACTTCTTGATTCAGTACATCGACTACCGCAAGCTCTACAACGCCCGATTGTTGCCGTACTGGTACTTCTCGGTCTTCTTCCTCGCAGGCATCGGGGTGGGGGCTGGCGTCCAGGCGTTTGCGCGACGAATGCGGGGGGGCATGTCGACCCGATGGGCTCTCGCTGGCGTGGCGGCGATCGCAATGCTGATCCTCGGCATCAGCGGCATGCAGAAGACCCCAGCCTGGGCACGCTGGAACTACTCGGGGTACGAGGGAAAGCAGGCGTATGCATTCGCCGCCGATGGCACTCCGATCCTCCAGACCGACTACTGGGCGGAATACTCGGGCCTGATGGCGGTCATCGATGAGTTGCCTCCGGGTCGAGTGATGTGGGAAGCCAACAACGAGATGAACCGCTACGGGACGCCGATGGCGCTCATGTTGACCCCGTACTGGTCCGAAGGTCACCCCTCGATGGAGGGGCTGTACTTCGAATCGGCCCTGACCACGCCCTTCCACTTTCTCAACGCGTCGGAGGTGTCGGAGCGTCCCTCGAACCCTGTCTCGGGTCTCGACTACCGCGGCCTCGACCTCGACCGCGGCGTCAAGCATTTGATGCTGTACGACGTGGCGTACTACGTCTCCTTTACCGAGACCGCAACACAGGCGGCGGTCGATTACGGCTTGCCGCTCCTCGCCGCATCCGATCCGTTCTCGGTTTTCGCCTTGCCGCCGACCGACCTCGTCGAGGTGGCCGCCTACGAACCGGCGGTATGGGATGGTGAGGGTTCCTTCTTCGAGGCCGCGTTGACCTGGTACGACGACGTGAATGCGCTCGATCGGTGGCTCGTCGAGAATGGTCCGGAGAGCTGGCAGCGGATCGACGACGCTGGTGTCGATACGCGGCGGGCGCTCGCCGCATCCGGCGCGGTGACGAACATCGTCCTCGAGGATGACCGCATTGCCTTCGACACAACGGCGATCGGGGTACCGCACCTCGTGAAGGTTTCGTACTTCCCGAACTGGGAGGCGAGCGGTGCCGACGGTCCCTACCGAGCGGCTCCCTCACTGATGATCGTCGTGCCGACGGAGGAGCACGTCGAGATCTTGTTCTCGGACACCCGCGCCGAGATCGTCGGCAAGATCCTGACGGCTGGCGCCCTGGCGGGTCTCCTCGGTCGGTACCTGTGGCGACGCAGGCGACGCACCGAGGCCGCGACCGCTTAGTTCTCAGCGACCGCGCTCTTCGGCGCGCAGGGCGCGACGGATTCGCAACAG
>JBBTKD010000002.1:0-1097 GCA_038059105.1 Actinomycetota bacterium
GGTTGTGTTTAAATCGAAGGTGTAAAAGTGAAGCACGGGCATACAATGGTTGTTGCTAGACAAACCATGGAGGTATACCCGTGCAAAGTGTTTCTCAAATCGTGGAAAAGATCGTCCATCGTCAGGTCCGTCAACGTGTCCAGTCCGCCGTCCAACCCGGAGTGCTCCAGAACATTATAGCCCAGGAAATGAATGCCGTAATTCTCAATGCGTTCAACGCCCAGCTCGTCGGCGAGCGCGACAAGGCGCTGGGGCGCGACCCCTACGAGCGTGGCCACCAAGGGGCGAGCCGTAATGGCTTCAAGGATGTTCGTCTTCCCGGCCTGTGGGGCGATCTAACCCTCAAGCGGCCGGTCGTGCGCAAAGGCACGCTCAAGTTGCCGATGCTCGACGCGCTCAAGAATCTTGGGACAGGACTTCGCGATGCCATAGCCGTGCGCTTCTGGCTTCGCGGCGCTTCCACCCGCGCCGTCGGCGAGGAGCTGAAGGCGATCACCGGACGTGGCCTCTCGGCGGCAGCCGTCAGCCTCCTGAGCAACACCCTAGAGCCGGTCGTGCGCGATTGGGAGACTCGGCCGATCCCGCCTGGCATCATCTACATGTTCCTCGACGCCCTCTACCTGCCCGTGCGCAGGCCGGGCTTCACCACCGAACAAGCCCTACTCGTCTCGCTCGGCATCGGCGAGGATGGGCGCACCCATGTCCTTGGGTTCAGCGTCGGCGATCGTGAGAGCAAAGATTCCTGGGAGGGATTGCTCAAGGACCTGATCGCGCGCGGCCTCGCTCCCAAGGCCCTGAGACTCGTTATCTCGGACGAGCACAAGGGCATCATCGCCGCCGTCGCCGATCGCTTAGGCGCGCCCCACCAATTGTGCGTCGTCCACAAACTGCGCAACGTCAAGTACCGCGTCGCCAGGCCCGACTGGAAAGAGTTCCTTGTCGACTTTCGTAAAGTGTTCTGGGCCGACAACCGGGATCACGCGTTCGAGGCCGCCGGCGCGCTCAGGGCGCGCTGGGGCGCAGCCTACCCGAAGGCCGTCGAGATCGCCCTCGCCAGCTTCGACGACCACCTGCGTTTCATGGCCGAGCCGCCGCAC
>JBBTKD010000003.1:0-1785 GCA_038059105.1 Actinomycetota bacterium
CCGTTCTCTTCGAAGCCCTCGACGGGAAGCGTCATCGACTCGACATCAGCACCGCTGATGCTGCGCATCGACCACGCCAGCTGGATGATGGCCTCGGCGTCGAATCCACTGTCGGCGATGACGAACCCCCCGAGGGCATCGACAAGATTCTCAAAGCCGCCAAGAGACGTCGGTCGATCCACCTGGGTGAGGATTGCCAGGAGCACGTCCTGCTGCCTTCGCGTTCTGCCGATATCGTTGGCGTCGACGCTCACCCACTCGCCGTTGCGCAGCTCCTGGTACTTCCGGCTGCGCGCATAGGAGAGCGCCGTCTGGCCGTCCAGCAGTTGTGTGCCAGCATCCACCGAGAGCCCCGACGAGCGGTCCCGCGCCGGGTAGGGGAACGTCAATCGAATCCCCCCTATGGCGTCGATGATCGAGGCGAATCCGCCGAACTCCACCTGGAGGTAGTGGTGGATCGGCAACCCCGTCTCCGCAGACACCGCACCCACGAGGTTGGCGGGTCCGTCGCCGAACGTGGCATTGATCCGCCCGATCCGCCCGTCGTAGTTGATCCGCAGATCGCGCGGAATCGACAGCAGCTGCAGGCGACCCTCGTCGGGAAGCGCTTGAAGAAGGATGATCACATCGGCACGCTGACCCCCGGCGGCACCGAAGTTGGTGAGGTCCTCGAGATTCTCCCGGCTGTCGCTGCCGACGAGGAGAAAGGTGCGGGGCTCGGAGAGTTCGGGAGTCCCGGCGAGGGACAGATCGGGTGACGGGATCGTCGAAACCGACGACGAGACTTTCTGTGCGGCCCACCAGACGGCGCCGAGGGCGCCGAAGACCAGGACGTTGGCAAACACGAGGAATACGACGACGCCTCGCTTCATCCCCTTCTTCGCCGGCACCGCCGGTGGCGGTGGTGGCGGCGGCTCAGGGGCGCGGGGATGGGACGGCATGGTCATGGCGGCACACGGGTTATAGCAGCGACGGCGCGCTGTGCGTCATTGAGGCGCGCTCACGCCGCCGCGGCCATCCCGAGATGTCGATCGAGGAAGTCCACGAGTCGTTGCAGCGCGTCTGTCGACGCAGCGGATGCGTAGTCGGGGGAAGCATCGTTCCAGAACCCGGGTGCGAGCCCGCGGTACACCACCCAGCGTCCCGCGCCCGACGTGCGCTGCGCCGATCCTTCCTCGGGGTCGGTGGTGAGGACGAGCAAGGGGGCGACCACCGGCAGCGTGAAGCCGTCGAAGGTCGGAGAGAGCAACACCAACGGGAGCGTTCGCTCACCAGCGACCGCTGCTGCGATACCGGCTCCCGATCCGATGCCAACCACGGCGCGTCGATCCCCATCAGACCAGTCACCCCAGTCACCGCCGAATGCATCGACGGCGATGGCGAGGTCGCGCTTCGTTCCCGGTGGCACCACCGCGGCGTATCCATATCGGGCGACGTGACGGGCAAGTGTCTTCAGCGAGGGTGAAGGATCGTGCGCGTCGCTGATCGCCACCGCGGGATGCACGTCGACGGCATCCGGTCGCGCCAGATACGCCGAGCGATGCGGAGGTATGGGCAGCGGTTGGCTGCTGTAGAGAATCGACACTCTTCCCTCACCGGGAATCACGGTCACCGAAGCACCTCCGCTGTCAGGGTAGGCCGTGTTCATGGCTCTTCGGCTGACGCCTCATCGCGGTGTCGGCCGGGTCCCTCCCCGGCCGACCGTGACGGCGCGCCACGCCATCAACAACGTTCATGGCTCTTCGGCTGACGCCTCATCGCGGTGTCGGCCGGGTCCCTCCCCGG
>JBBTKD010000003.1:1885-5537 GCA_038059105.1 Actinomycetota bacterium
GTTCATGGCTCTTCGGCTGACGCCTCATCGCGGTGTCGGCCGGGTCCCTCCCCGGCCGACCGTGACGGCGCGCCACGCCCTCAACCCCCCCGCACGCTGTGCACTGCGCCTGACTCGAGCACGACCCGTCCCACGTCGGTCGCAACGATGAGTCCACCTTCGATGGCGATCCCCACGGCGATGCCGAAACCGCGGGGATCCCACGCGATGCGCCGACCGATGGTGACGCAGCGCGCCATGTACTCCTTGCGCCCCCACTCGTCGGAACCCCCGGCGACGCGCTGCAGCAAGCGAATCCCCCACGCCTCGGCGAGGACGGCTCCGCTCGATGGCCCGGGATCTTCATCGCGCAGCGCGGCGTAATCAGATGGCGGATGCGGCCAGAACAGATTGACCCCGAGTCCGGTGACAACCACACCCCCGGCCTGCTCGGTCAGAATTCCGCCCACCTTGCGGTCCGCGACCATCAGGTCATTGGGCCACTTGAGTCCCACCTCGGCACCGAGGACATCGAGCGCGGCCAGTCCGGCCACGAGGGTCAACCGGGGTGCAGCACCTTCCGGCCACTCTGGTCGCCAGGCAAGCGACACCGCCATCGCCCGGGGTGCCGTCTCCCACACCGCACCGGTCCGGCCCCGTCCCGCGGTCTGCCCGGTCGCCGACACCAACACGGGCTTCCCGGCAAAGCGTTCTCGTGCCTCGTCCTGTGTCGAGGAAACCACATCCAGGTGCACGGCCGTGAAGGGTGTAGCCATAGTGGGTGTCCCGGGAGTCGAACCTAGGCGAGCGCATCACTGGTCGGAGGGCGATCCTCAGGCGAGCCCGTAGAAGCGCACCCCAAGCGACCATACTCCGGAGAGCCATGAGCACCGAGGAGCGAATCGAACGCCTGAGACGACTCCGCGAAGAGCATGAGCACGCGGGGAGTCAACGGGCGGTCGACAAGCAGCACGAAGCCGGGAAAATGACCGCCCGGGAGCGCATCGACGCCCTCGTCGACAAGGCCTCGTTCGTCGAAATGGACATGTTCGTGCGCCACCGCGCCCGCGGATTCGGCATCGAAGATCGACGGCCGCCTGGTGATGCGGTGATCACCGGCTGGGGCACGGTGGACGGACGCCCGGTGTTCGTGTTCGCCGAGGACTTCACCGTCTTTGGCGGATCTCTCGGCGAGGCCGTAAGCGAGAAGATCTGCAAGGTGATGGATCTCGCCATGAAGACCGGGGCACCGCTCGTCGGGCTCAAGGACTCGGGCGGTGCGCGCATCCAGGAAGGCGTATTCGCCCTCGATGGCTATGGGCGGATCTTCCATCGCAACGTCATGGCATCCGGCGTGATCCCCCAGATCTCCGTGATCATGGGCCCGTGCGCAGGCGGTGCGGTGTACTCACCGGCGATCACCGACTTCGTGTACCAGGTCGAGGGAGCCTCACACCTCTTCATCACCGGTCCTGACGTCATCAAGGCGGTAACCGGCGAGGACGTGACCTTCGACACGCTCGGTGGGGCGGATCCCCACAGCACGGTCTCCGGCGTGACGCACTTCGTGGCCGCCGATGGCCGACAGGCGTTGGAGGAAGTCCGCTTCCTCCTCTCGTTCCTCCCGCAGAACAACCAGGAGGCACCTCCGTTCTTCACGCCGACCGATCGTCCCGACCGGATGGAAGAGGGTCTCACCACGATCGTGCCCGACTCGCCCAATCAACCCTACGACATGGTCGACCTGATCGAACTCGTGGTCGATGATGGGGAGTTCTACGAGGTGCACCATCGCTTCGCTCCGAACCTCGTCGTCGGGTTTGCGCGGCTGGATGGGTACAGCGTCGGAATCGTCGGTAACAACCCGGCCGCTCTCGCGGGCACGCTCGATATCGATGCGTCGGTCAAAGGTGCCCGCTTCGTGCGTTTCTGCGATGCCTTCAACATTCCGATCGTCTCATTCGTAGACGTGCCCGGATTCCTCCCTGGCGTCGACCAGGAGCACGGCGGGATCATCCGTCACGGTGCCAAGTTGCTCTACGCATACTGCGAAGCAACCGTGCCTCGCGTGACGGTGATCACCCGCAAGGCGTACGGCGGTGCCTACGTGGTCATGAACTCACGCGGCGTCGGTGCCGACATGGCCTTTGCATGGCCGACCGCGGAGATCGCCGTGATGGGAGCACAGGGAGCGGTGAACATTATCCACCGCCGTGAGATCACCGAAGCGGGTGATCCCGAGGCGACGCGATCACAGTTGATCGCCGACTACGAGCAGACATTCTCCAACCCATACGTCGCAGCAGAACGCGGCCTCATCGATGAGGTCATCGAACCGAGGGAGACCCGGCAGCGGCTGATTCAGTCGCTCGACGTGCTTCGCACGAAGCGGGTGACGGTCCCGCCCAAGAAGCACGGGAACATCCCTCTCTAGCATGCCGTTCATGGATTCAGTCCTCGTGGCCAACCGCGGCGAGATCGCGGTACGGGTGATCCGCGGGGTCAAAGAGCTGGGTCTGCGGGCCATCGCCGTGTATTCGGAACTCGACCGCGACGCGGCGCACGTCCGCTGTGCCGACGAGGCGTGGAACGTCGGACCCGCCCCCGCCGCGGAGTCCTACCTCTCAATCGACAACATCTTGAGGGCCGCTGCACAATCGAAGGCGCGCGCCATCCATCCGGGATATGGATTCCTCGCCGAGAACGCCGGATTCGCCCGCCGCGTGATCGAGGCGGGCCTCATCTGGGTGGGACCGCCCCCAGATGCGATCACGGCGATGGGCAACAAGATTTCATCGCGCCGGGTTGCGGAGAAAGCAGGCGTCGCCGGAGTTCCGGGCACACTCGAGCCGCTCCGCACGATCGCCGAGGTACGTATCGTCGCCGCCAAGTTCGGTTATCCGATCGCCATCAAGGCTGCACACGGCGGCGGCGGCAAGGGTCTGCGAGTCGTGCACCGGGAGGAAGACCTCCAAGCCGGTTTTGAAGGAGCGCAACGCGAGGCCGACGCCTATTTCAAGAACCCTGAGGTGTATGTCGAGAAGTACCTCGTACACCCCCGTCACGTCGAGGCGCAGATCATCATGGACTCGCACGGCAACGGGGTGTTCCTCGGTGAACGCGATTGTTCGTTGCAGCGACGCCACCAGAAGTTGATCGAAGAGTCACCGTCGACGGCACTCTCGGACAAACAGCGCAAGGCCATGGGCAAGGCAGCACTGAGTGTCGCCAAGGCTGCCGGATACGAGAACGCCGGCACCGTCGAGTTTCTGCTCGATGCCGCCGGTGACATCTACTTCCTTGAGATGAACACCCGTCTCCAGGTGGAACACACGGTCACGGAGATGGTCACGGGGATCGATCTCGTGCGTGAACAACTGCGCGTCGCCATGGGTGAGCCGCTCTCGTGCTCCGAGGTGAGTCCGCGCGGCCATGCCATCGAGTTCCGGGTGAATGCGGAGGATCCCGCAGCCGGATTCCTCCCCAGCCCTGGCCAGATCGTCGACTACGAGGAGCCCGGAGGCTTCGGCATCAGGGTCGACAGCGGTTACGGAGCGGGTTCGGCCATCAGCCAGTACTACGACAACCTGGTAGCCAAGCTCGTGGTGTGGGGACGAGATCGCGACGAGGCGATCACGAGGTCGCGACGGGCGTTACGCGAGTTCACGATCAG
>JBBTKD010000004.1:0-1329 GCA_038059105.1 Actinomycetota bacterium
GGCTGCGAGTTCGTGACCCGGTGGCCACCGGTGCGGAGACCGGCGGGGTTGGGGTCGTCGATCGGGGCGCTCATTCCGATGGAGCGCTGCAGACCGCGGATCATCCCCGCCTGATCGGCAGTGACCATCGACAGCACCACACCCTGCGCACCGGCGCGGGCGGTCCGTCCCGAGCGATGCAAGTACGCCTTGGCATCGTCGGCGGGATCGAAGTGGATGACGCTGGCAACACCGTCGACGTGAATGCCGCGAGCGGCGACGTCGGTCGCCACCAGGGCCCACACGCGGCCATCGCTGAATGCCTTGAGAGCGCGGGTGCGCTGCGCCTGGCTGCGACCGCCGTGGATCGCCTCGGCGCGTACTCCCAACTGCTCGAGCTTCTTGGCGAGCTTGTCGGCGCCGTGACGGGTGCGGCAGAACACGATTGCGGGTGACCCTGCCGAGATCACCGAGGCGGTGTGTTCCATGCGATCGACCTGGCCGACCTTCCAAAAGAAGTGGCGGGCGTTGCCGTGGTCATCCGATTTCTCGCCGACCTCGTGGCGGACAGGATCGCGCTGGTAGCGCCGGGTGAGTTCGGCAACGGCGCCGTCGAGCGTGGCAGAGAAAAGCCAGGTGCGGCGATCGGGGCGGGTCATGTCGAGGATCTTCTTCACGTCCGGCATGAAACCCATGTCGGCCATGCGATCGGCCTCATCGACGACGGCGACCTGGACGTCGCTCAGATCGATGTGGCGCTGATCGATGAGGTCGAGCAGACGGCCGGGGCAGGCAACGAGCACGTCGACGCCGCGGCGCATCGACTGGATCTGCGGGCCGTAGGCGACGCCGCCGTAGACGGCGCCGACGAAGCGGCTGCGGTCCCTGCCGAGGGGTGCCAGCTCGCGCTGAATCTGGTCGGCGAGTTCACGCGTCGGGGCGAGCACCAGAGCGCGGGGGCGCTTTGGCTTGGCCTTCTCGACGGTCATCATCATCGGGAGGCCGAAGGCGAGCGTCTTGCCAGAGCCGGTGGGTGCCCGGCCACTGATGTCGCGTCCTGCCAGGGCGTCGCGGATCACCGCAGCCTGGATGGGGAATGGTTCGGTGATGCCGCCGCGCGCCAGCAAGGCGACGAGGTCTTGGGGCACACCGAGTTCTGCAAAGGTCGTGGTCATTGATCGTTTCCCCTCTCGGGAATCGTCGGCGAACGGTCCCGGGGAATCCCCGGGAGAGAGGCGTGACGAGGCGATCAAGCCACTGCGAAATGTCCGGCGCCTTTGGATCTACCGGGGGGACCGCTTTGCAGCGTCCAGCCTCTACCGGTGTGGCGTCGCCCACACGGTAGCAGAG
>JBBTKD010000005.1:0-7280 GCA_038059105.1 Actinomycetota bacterium
CTACAGAGCGCCACCATCAACTGGTACGGATTGACGAGGGGGCCGCCGCCTGGCTGGTAGCCGAGGTGGAGATGGTTGATCGACGAGATCCCGGTGCTGCCTACGAATCCCACAAGGTTGCCAACCGCAACGCGGTCCCCGGCACTGAGTCCCGGGGCGTACTTCTGCATGTGCGCGTAGTAGTAGATGTCGCCGCTGTTGCCCCGGATGTAGAGGCCGTTGCCACCGGCCCAGTGCCAACTCATGCTGTAGACGTAACCCGCCTCGATGGCGACCAAGGGTGTGCCCAGTGCTGCGATGAGATCGGTGCCGTGATGCTTTCCACCACGATAAGACCGCGGTTCCAACCACGAGTCCCGGAAGGTGTTGGCGCCGTCGACGGGGCAGGTCCGTCCGCTGGGATCGACGAAACCGCTGCTTGTGTAGTTGTTGGAAGCGGCGGCTGCGGCGGCAGCTGCGGCCCGCTGGCGTTGCAACTCGGCGGCGCGTCTGCGCTGCCGCTCCGCCTCCTCGGTCTGCCACACCGAGTACAGGGCCTGGTACTCGTCGTTCACCGCGCCGAGTTCGGTCATCAGATCAGCCGTTACCGCTGACAGTTGCTCGGCGAGGTCCTCCTGTTGGGCGACGAGTCGGGTGAGCTCGCCCGACAACGCCGCATAGTCCTGCTGAAGGAACACCAACTGGTTGACCACGTCGACGTCCACGTCGACGACCGCATCGAGATAGGCGGTCTTCGTGCCGAGACGGGTGATCCCCTCGGGGCTCACCAGCGCCTGCAGCGAGGACGCTCCTGCGCTGACATACATCGCACGCGCCTGTTCCCTGGCGGCGAGGGCCCACAACGCGATCTCGCGTTCCCTGCCATCGATCTCATCTTCGATGCCGGCGATCCGAAGCTCATAGGTCGCCTGCTGGGCAAGGACCGAATCGAGGACTGCGAGTTCTTCCTCGAGTTCCACAGACTTCTCCGTGACCTTGGCCCGGGCCTCTGTCAGTTCAGCCTGGGTCACCTCCGCACCTGCTGGCGCAGCGGTCAGCAGGACAACGGTGGCGATGAGAAGGACGCCAACGCGGCGCATTCGGGTCTCCGGTCGACAGGGCAAGGGGAGGCTACCCGATCCCCGGAAAAACGATCTCAGCAGAGCCCGTCAACCACGGGGAACGGGTTTTGGTACGCCCCGCCACCCGGCTGCCAGCCAATGTGCAGATGCGGTGTGCTGGCGTTGCCGGTGTGACCGACGTAACCGACGCGTTGCCCGGCCTCAACACGCAACCCGGCGATGAGACCGGACACGAAGGAGTTCAGGTGGGCGTAGTACCAGGTGTCTCCGGAGTCGGTTCTGATGTACAGCCCGAGCCCGCCCTCCGAGTGCCAGCCGGGGCTCAAGATGACGCCAGATTCGATGGCGACGAGCGGCGTGCCTTCGGCCGCAAGCATGTCCGTTCCCTTGTGGGTCCTTCCCCCAGATCGCGGAGCGCCCCACGAGTTCGAGAACGAGGTTGCTCCATCGACCGGGCACACCCTGGTTCCGGATGGTGTCGGCGGGAACGTCGTCGTCGTGGTCGGTTCGGTGACGGTGGTCGATGCCCCGACCAGCGTCGTGGTGGTCGTACCGGGGAG
Organism: Actinomycetota bacterium; assembly: GCA_038059105.1. Classification (GTDB taxonomy): domain Bacteria; phylum Actinomycetota; class Acidimicrobiia; order Spongiisociales; family UBA11373; genus UBA11373. The sequence continues at coordinate 1,622 of JBBTKD010000005.1, forward strand.
CGTCGTCGTGGTCGTGCCCGGACGCGTGGTCGTCGTTCCGACGGGCCTGGTGGTCGTCGTGACTGGCCGGGTCGTCGTGGTCGTCGACGTGGCCAGAAACTCTCGTAGGTCCCGCGCCTCCTGCTCGAGGCGGAGGCGCTCGACTTCCTGCGCCTCCCATTCGGTTCGGATCGCCTGGTACTCCGAGTTGGTGGCCTCGAGCTCGCCGTAGATGTAGGTGACCAGGTCTTCCATCTCCCCGCGCACCGACTCCTGCTCAGCAAGAGATGCTTCGACGAGAGCACGCTGCTGCTCGTACTCCCGCCGAGCGAACTCGAGCCGATTCACGACCTCGCGGTCAGTCTGCGACACGGACTCGAGGTACACGTATCGGGTAGGAAGGTGCTCCATGTCTTCGGCGGTTCCGGCGGGAGGAGTCGACGAGCCAGCCGTCATGTACATCTCGGCAGCACGATCCCGTGCCGATCGACGCGCCTGGACGAGGTCACGCTCCCGCGCAGTGAGATCAACGACCAACCGGTCGAGGCGGTCGACGAGTGCCGCCTCCTGCGCCACTGCGGCGTCGTAGGTGGCGACCTTGTCAGCGAGTTGTTCGGTCACGAGTCGCACCTGCTCACGCGCCTCATCCAGGTCACCCTGCGTGACGTCGGCCAGGGCTGGGGCTGCGATCACACCCAACGCGAAGACGGCAACGACCGCTAGGTACTTCACGAGACCGCCACGACCCTCCCCGACCACCCTCCGCCCGCATACGAGACGAAGCCGTCAGCGGCAAGCTTGCGGAGGTGTGCGTCGACCGAGATCGACGCCGGTGCATGGAGCGCGGGATCAATGGCGGCATACACCTGCTCGACAACCTCTCCGACCGTGCCGGCCCCGGACCGCACCGCGGCGAGGATCTGCGCCTCGCGCTCGAGGCGATGCGTGATGTACTCATCGATGACCCGATCCGGGTCATCGATGATCGGACCGTGGCCGGGGTAGATGACCCGCAGCCCGGTTCGGTGCACCGCCTGGAGGGATTCGAGATAGTCCTTCATGTCCTCAACCATCACCGTGGAACCACCCATGATGTGGTCACCCGTGAACAATGCGTCATGAACGCGATAACTCGTCGAGTCAGCGGTGTGTCCCGGTGTCGCCACCGCGACGAGCCGAATTCCACCAAACTCGACATGCTCCCCATCGGCAATGTGGCGGTCCGGTCTGAAGTCGGCTCCATCGGCCGGACCGATCGCCGGTACCCCGAGGCGTTGCGCAAGTGGGTTTGCGGCAGGCGCATGATCGGGATGGGTGTGGGTGACGACGACGGCAACGACTTCCAAACCGCTCAGTGCGGTCGCGACGGCGTCGAGGTGGGTCTCGATGACCGGTCCCGGGTCGACGACCAGCGCCTCCCCTCTCGACGAGACCACCCACGTGTTCGTCCCCGGGCCGGTCATCAGCCCCGGGTTGGGGGCCAGCACGAGTTCTACGTTCACGATTCCGCCTCCGCGAAGCCGGGGTCACCGGGGAGCAGCACGGACCATGCTCCGGCGGCATCCATCACCAATCGGGGTTCCGTCCGAACCGGTGTGGTGTTGCGTGCAGTGCGAAGCGCATCGTCGAGATCGCTGGCACGAGCCAGCACCTCGAGGTTGGCCCGCGTCGGCATCTCGACCTGCCATGTTCCGTCATCGGCCGCGGCAAGCGCATCGGCGGGGGTCACCCAGATCGGATCGAACACCTCGATGCGATCGGACCGTGCCACCGTATCCGGAGGTACTTCGACGATGTAGAAGCGGGTGTCGAACCGCTTGGGGAGCCGCCGGGGGGTGACCCAGTTGCCGACGTACACCAGACTCTCGCCGTCAAGGACGACCGAGGCATCCGCCAGGGTGCGATAGATGTCCCCTCCGGAGCTCCCCGCCATGTGAGTTGTGGGGGCTCCGATGAAGATCCCGACCTCCTCGGCGAGTTCACGCATCGCTGCCGCCCGCCACGGTCGCTCTTCGTTGTCACCCGACCAACGCACTACGGATGCGGCCAACGGTCCGGAGTCGGCCGCATCGACCGCACCACCCGGGAACACCCGCGCTCCGCCCATGAACGATGCTTCGCGGGCACGTCGCACCATCAGCACCTCGAACGGAGATCCTGACCTGCGCAGAGCAAGCACCGTTGCCGCAGGACGGGGGACGACTTCTGCGGACGGGGGCACCACGAAAGCGAATATAGGGCTTTGGGTAGGCTGTGCCCATGGCCTCGCATCCACCGTCGATCGACGCGATAGCGGCCGCGATCGATGACGGAACCCTCCCACGGGCACTCCTCGTTGAGATCGCGCGGCGTACAGTCGCAGATCGCCACGATGGCGCCGACCTCGAGGGTCGCGCCAGAAGCACCGCAGCAGCGATGACACTCCAGCGCCGCACCCGCGTGATCAACGCGACCGGAGTACTGCTACACACCAATCTCGGAAGAGCTCCGCTGCATCCCGAAGCGGTGGCTGCCGCCGCCGAGGCAGCCACCGGGTACTCCCCCCTCGAAATGGATCTCGAAACCGGCACCCGGGGCGGTCGGGGGAAGTACGCCAATGCCCTCGTCACGGCTCTGACCGGAGCGGAAGCCGCGCTGATCGTCGGCAACAACGCCGGAGCGCTGCTGTTGGCGATCGCCGCATTGGCAGGCGGAAAGGACGCGGTCGTTTCTCGCGGCGAACTGATCGAGATCGGAGGCTCGTTCCGGCTTCCCGAGATCATCGCCGCAGGAGGTGCCCGCATCGTCGAGGTGGGCACCACGAACCGCACCCGACCGAAGGACTACCAGCGCGCCATCGGTCCCAACACCGGACTGGTTCTCAAGGTGCATCCGTCGAACTACCGCGTGGAAGGCTTCACCGAAGAGGTTCGGTATCGCGACCTCGCCCAGATCAGCTCCGGGGCGGGCGTGCCCTTCGTCGCAGACATCGGGAGCGGCCTCCTCGACGAACGGGTGCCCTGGGTGGCGGGCGCTCCCCCCGACTGGCTCGCAGGTGAGCCCGGGGCGCGCCAGGTGGTTGCCGCTGGCGCCGACCTCGTGTTGTTCTCCGGCGACAAGCTTCTCGGGGGACCGCAGGCCGGGATCATCGCCGGACGAAGTGATCTGGTTGCTCGCCTCACAGCCCATCCGATCGCTCGTGCCATCCGGATCGGAGGCCCATCGCTCGCGGCTGTCGCCGCAACGCTGTCTCTGTATGCGGGCAATCGCGGAGCGGAGATCCCATTCTGGAGGATGGCGGGGCTCCCCGCAGCCGAGTTGGCCGATCGTTGTCGTCGGTTGGTCGAGGTGTGCGAAGTCGGCGCCGTGATCGATGACATCTCGCTGCCGGGAGCAGGTTCGGTACCCGGCCGCGGCATCGCCGGACCGGTCATCACCATTCCCGCTGGCGATGACGCCCGCCGGTTCCTGCTTACCTGCAATCCCCCGATCGTGACCAGAATCGAACGCGATCGCCTCGTCGTCGATCTCCGCGCCGTCGACCCCGCAGACGACGCCACGGTGGCAGGAGCCATCGCCGCAGCATGCCGGTGATCGCCACCGCAGGCCATGTCGATCACGGAAAGTCGACGCTGGTGCGCGCCCTCACCGGTCGCGACCCGGATCGATGGGAAGAAGAACGACGTCGTGGACTCACCATCGACCTCGGCTTCGCCTGGACCGATCTCGGAGGAGTCGACGTGGGTTTCGTCGACGTCCCCGGTCACGAACGGTTCATCAAGAACATGCTTGCCGGGATCGGCGGGGCCGATGCCGCGCTGTTCGTGATCGCCGCCGATGAGGGTTGGATGCCGCAGTCCGAGGAGCACCTAGCGGTTCTCGATCTCATCGGGGTGACTCGGGCCGTCATCGCCCTCACCAGAGTCGACCTCGTCTCCGTCGACGAGGCCGAGCTGGCAGCACTGGCGGTGTCGGAGCACCTCGAGGGGACGTCGCTCGCCGGTTCCGAGATCGTGCCGGTGTCCGCTCCGATGGGAACGGGTCTTGAGCACCTGCGGCGCTCGCTCGCAGGACTGGTCGGCGTCCCCGCCGATCATCGGCGGCCGCGTCTGTGGATCGACCGTTCATTCACGATCGATGGCGCCGGAACCGTGGTCACCGGAACGCTGACGGGAGGAACCGTGTCGGTCGGCGACACCCTCGTCGTGCAACCCGGGGACCACGAAGTCCGGGTCCGTGGCCTGCAGACCCATGAGCACTCCGTCGAGACGATCGGTCCCGGCAATCGCGCCGCAATCAATCTGATCGGGGTGGAACGAGAGGCGGTCAAGCGCGGAGCGATGCTCGGCCGACCCGCCCAATGGCAAACGACCACCCGCCTGCTTGCCGACCTGCGCACCGTGAGATCCCTGACCGACCCGGTGACCGACCGGGGGTCGTTCCATGCCCACATCGGCTCCGGTGACTACCCGGCGCGTGTTTCTCTCCTCGAAGGAAATGACCTCCGCGGTTCCGGTGCGGTGCTGATCACGCTGGACCAACCGGTACCGACCGCGGCAGGCGACCATCTCATCCTGCGGGAGGTCGGACGGAGATCGGTGGTCGCTGGCGGCACGGTTCTCGATCCGCACCCGTCGAGGACGCGCCGCGACATCACCGCATCCCTGGAGACTCTGCGGGGAGCCACCGACCCCGACTTGCGAGCGGAGGCGCTGCTGTCGATCCGCGGGATCACCTCCGCGCACGCCCTTTCCGAGGATGCCGCGGGTGGAAACGCGCGGGCAGCGCTCACCGACGGCGATCTCATCACGTCTCACAAAGCCGCCGCGCAACTCGAGGAGAGTGCCTATGAAGCGGTGAGCGCCTACCACGCGCATAACCCACTACGTCCCGGGTTGCCTCTGCCCTCGCTGGCTTCGTCATTGGGAATTCCTCCTGGCCTCACCGAGGCGATGGTCGCCGCCTCGCCCCGGCTCGTCATGGAGGGTCCCGTCGTACGGTCAAGTGCATTCACTCCGACCCTGGAGACCGCACAGGCGAGAGAGTGGACCGCAGCCAGACTGGCCCTGGAGGCTGCCGGATTCGCCGCTCCGGCTCGTGATGATCTGGGACTTGAGGAGGAAGTCCTGCACGCCCTGGTCAGGGACGGGATGCTCGTTCGGATCGGACCGGATCTCGTCTACCTGCCGGCCACACTCGACGCCATTGTCGCCTCGGCGGGTTCACTTCCCGAGGGGTTCTCCGTAGCGGGGTTCCGGGACGCGCTCGGAATCACCCGACGACACGCGATTCCGCTTCTGGAGTGGATGGACGAACACGGCATCACCAGACGAGTTGGTGATACGCGTACGCTCAAACGGCCGCCCGACGCGACGCCACCTGGCGACGCTCGGTCTCGGTGAGGCCGCCCCAAATGCCGTAGGGCTCGCGGATCTCGAGGGCGAACTCGAGGCACTCGTCCTTCACGCTGCAGACGCTGCAGATGGCCTTTGCCTTGTGCTCACGCCGTTCCCGTTCTTCCTTGCGCTCCGCAATGCTCGGCGGAAAGAAGAGGTAGGAGTGATTGCCCCGGCACAGACCCTTCAACTGCCACGAACGGTCGACATTGGCAACGGCGTCCAACACGAGACATTCCTCCTGGTGCCAGCGGCGCGGGACGGTACCAGTGCCCTCCACCCCCTGCCAGGGAATTCTTGTCAGA
>JBBTKD010000006.1:0-11465 GCA_038059105.1 Actinomycetota bacterium
CCCAGTCTCTGCACGATCCCCGGATGCCGTTGCCAGTCCTTCTCGACGGTGACGTGCAGGTCGAGGTGTACCTGGGTGCCGAGCCTGCGTTCCAGCTCGGCCCGGGCCTCTGTGCCGGCATCGCGTAGGAGTGACCCTCCACTCCCGATGACGATTCCCTTCTGGCTGTCGCGCTCGACAAGGACGCGGGCTTCGATTCGGGTGACACCGTTGTCCTGCTCGCGAACCTCTTCGACGAGCACCGCCAGCGAGTGCGGCAGTTCGTCACGTAAACGGTCGAGGAACTTCTCGCGAACGATCTCACCGATGAGAAAGTCATCTGCCTGGTCGGAGGTCATGCCCTCAGGGAAGTACCGCGGACCTTCTGGAAGAAGTGCCGTGATCTCGTCGATGATCGGTTCGAGGTTGGTGCCGAGCGTGGCGCTGACCGGAACGTACGCGGCGAAGCCCCACCCCGAGGCGACGGTGAGGCGTTCGACGACGGCTTCGGACTCGGCGGCATCGACCTTGTTGACGATGCACACCGTCGGCAGGCCCGCCTGCTGAAGTCGCCCTGCAATGAGGCGGTCCCCCGGTCCGATCTTTCCCGTTGCCTCGATCACGAACACTGCGGCATCGGCGCCGACGAGGGAGGCGTTCGCCATGGTGTTGAGCCGGTCACCCAGGGCGGTCCGCGGCCGATGGATCCCCGGTGTATCGACGAGGACGATCTGAAGATCGGGGCGATCGACGATGCCGCGGATCGTGTTCCTCGTCGTCTGGGGACGCATGGACGTGATCGCCACCTTGGTGCCCACCAATGCGTTGACCAGGGTCGACTTGCCGACGTTCGGTCTTCCGATGACCGGGACGAATCCAGATTTCACTCCTTGGTGACCCGCACCCGAGACACCCGGCGACCCTGAACGCGTTCGGCCACCAGCCTGAGTCCGTCGATGTCGAAGCTCTCGCCCTCCTGAGGCACCCGACCGGCCAGACCAAGGATGAGGCCCCCAACCGTGTCCCAGTCCTCGTCGGGGAGTTCGCGTCCAACCAGACGCGATAGATCCTCCACGGAGAGCCGGGCGTCGACGCTGTATCCGCTGTCCACCGCCTGGACCATGCGCTCTTCGATGTCGTACTCGTCGGCGATCTCGCCGACGATCTCCTCGAGCAGGTCTTCGATGGTGACGAGCCCTGCCGTCCCGCCGAATTCGTCCACGACGATCGCGAGATGCACTTTGTCGCGCTGGAGTTCCCGAAGCAGGTCCGAGACCCGCTTGGTCTCCGGAACGAATTGGGCAGGGCGCATCAGCGACCGCACCGCGACGGGGCTTCCTCCGGTGTCATGGAACCTGAGCAGGTCGCGGGCATAGAGCACACCGACGACATCGTCGAGGTCCTTCCCGGTCACAGGAATCCGCGATCTCCCTGACTCGAGGAAGAGGTCCATCGCCCGATCGCTGTCAGCCGCGCCCGCAACCGTCACCATGTCCGGACGAGGCACCATGACCTCGCGCACGATCGCATCGGTGAACTCGAGCACCGACGAGATCAATTCCCGCTGCTCCTCATGTTCGAGTTCGTCCTCGGCAATGTCCTCGTCCGCCTCCTCCTCGTCGGAGATCACGTCCGCTGCCCGGCGCCCGATGCGGATCGCCCACGCAAGTACTGCCGAGAGCCGGTACGCCGGGCGCTGTGGCATCGCTCGGCCGAATGCGCGAGGGATGGCGTCACCGCCCAGCACCAGGACCACGCCGAGAGCGAGAAGCGAGGCGAGCAGCACCCATCCCGAGGCGAGCGCCGAAATTGCCCATGTGGCTGGTATCGCCGCGGTCACGAGGATCGCGGAGTGGACCATGCCGATCGACGGCTGCACCGAAAGCGGTTCCTCGAGAAGTTCTGCGACGCGCCTCGCACCGGTCGTTCCTGAAACGGAGTCCCGCAATGCATCGGCACGGTGAGTGCGCAGTAGCGACGCACCACCAAACCGCAGGGCTGCGCCGAAGATGGTGAGCATTGCACTGACGCCGAGGGCGATGCCGATCACGACCACGACCTCCCGATGAGATCCAGAAGTTCATCCTCCCGGCGTTCCATCGCCTCTCCCGACGCATCGTCTTCGTGCTCGTAGCCGAGGAGATGGAGCATGCCGTGGGCCAGGAGAACGTGGAGGAAGTCCTCGTAGGGGATATTCTCTTCTCTGGCGCGGCGGGCGATCTCGACCGGACACAGGAACACATCCCCGAGGTTCACGGGCGGCTCCCCTGGAACCGATCTCGGTGGGTCACCCGGCACCAGGCTCTCCGTGGGAAAGGCCAGCACGTCGGTCGGACCCTTCCGGTCCATAAACCGTTCGTTGTAGGTCGTCATCTCCAGCGCATCGACGAGATAGACCGCCACCTCGGTCTCGTCGGGGAACCCCTCGGCGATCAACACCCGTTCCGCAAACGAACGCAGCGATCCCCCATCGGCAGGGTGCCCTTGCTCATCACTGAAGAAGACGTTCACGCTGGCTGGTTGCTCCGTGTGACCGGAAAGCCCGGGTACGGAATCCGGGTGTGGTAGTAGCCGATCATCGAGTCGACGAACGCCTCTTTGATGCGGGTGAGTTCACCGAACGTGACATCGGACTCCTCGAGCTGACCGTCCTCGACCTTCTCCGCGATGATGCTCTCCACCAGCTCGCGAATGCTCTCGCTCGTCGGGTCTTCGCTCTGCACCAGCGCCCGGGTGCCGGCCTCGGTGGCGTCTGCCAGCATGATGATCACCATCTCCTTCGACTTCGGCTTGCGCCCGCGATGGCGGTAGTCGGTCGGGTCGACCCCGCGGCCGTAGGTCTCCTCACCCTTGTGGGAGAAGTACCGCATCAGACTCGTACCGTGGTGAGTCAGAATCCCCTGGGCGACATCCGGAGGAATGCGATATTCACGGGCGAGGCGCAGCCCCTCCGCCACATGGCTGCGAATGATCGCCGCTGACTCCTCGGGGGGCAGCCGGTCGTGCGGGTTGGTGACCCCGAACTGGTTCTCGACGAAGTACTTCGGCTGCACGGTCTTTCCGAGGTCGTGGTAATACGCCATTGCTCGCGCCAGGAGCGGATTCGCCCCGACGGCGCGCGAGGCTCGGTCGGCAAGGTTGCCGACGAGAATCGAATGGTTGAACGTCCCCGGAGCGGTCTCCTCGATCCGTCGCAGGGCGGGATGGTTGCGGTCCGTGAGGTCGAGCAAAGTCTGTGTGGTCGTGATGCCGAAGACCGAGGCGAGCACGGGAAGCACACCGAGGGCGACGACACCACTCGCAATGCCACCGACACCTCCCCAGATCGCAGAGACAACCACCGTCTCGGAGCCATAGAAGAACCAGGCGATTGCACCGGCGAGGGGAAGGTGGAGCAGCGCCGAGAACACAACCGCAAGGTTCAACTGCGCACGAGAGGCCACGGACGACACCAACGGAATGGGTGTGAGCGTGGCGGCCGCCGAGAAGACGACCAGCGCGAGGTCTCCGGTGGCGAGGGCGACGAATGCCAAGACCGGGAGTGCCATCAACACCGCGACGCGGGCATCGAACAACGTGGCCGCGAGATAACCAAAGAGTGCGGCCGGGAGCAGGAATCCCAATTCGATCCGGTCGCGCGACACCAGCTCCGGTACTCGGGACGCTAGGGCCGTGAGGACGAGCAGGAGACCGAACAGTCCCACCATCTTCGGGCGTCGCCACAGGTCGGTAGCGAGCCGGGCAACAAATGTCGCAGTGAGTGCGACCACGAGAAGAGCGACGAGAGCCAGGGCTCGCACCGGCGTGCCTTCGTCTCCGGTCTCGAGCAATCCGAGGTCTTCGATCGCCTGGAGCTGGACCGCGGTGAGTCGGTCGCCCTGACGCACGATGTGCTCGCCCGCCACGAAGTCGACCGTGAGATCGGCGACGGCGTCACGAGCCTCGAGGCGGGCGAGCTGCGTCGCCCCGTCATCGCGGAACTCATTGGCCTGGAGTGACTGCTGAACCACGTCAGCGAGCGCAGCCTCCGCCAGCGGTCTGACGTCGTCGGGAAGCAATACCAGGGGACGCGGAACGGTGACGAGTTCCGATCGAACTGCTCCGAGCTCCGTCGACCGGATCCCCTCGAGCAGGAACTCCTCGGCGATATCGATCGCCTCCTGGCGCACCAGAGGGAAGAGTGCGTTCTCGCCTGCGGCCACTCTGTCGATGTCGCCGTTGATGAGGTCCACCAGCGTGGCAATGGTCTGATCATCGAGAAGCGGGTATGCCTCCTGCACGAGGAGAATCTGTTCGGTCCGCGGCAGCGGCTCGGCGGGCACGGTCGTCGTCGTCGTCTCCACGGTTGTCGTCGAACCTTCGGTTGTTTCCGAACCACCCGTCGTCGTGGTCTCCGTACTCGTCGTCGTCGCCCCGGTCGTCGTGGTGGTCTCCGGCGGAGCCAACGGTTCTGCGGCGAGACCGAACGTGGCGAACACATCGGCGACTGCATCGAGCACCGTCTCTGTGACCTGCGTGTCCGTCCGGTACACGTCGGCGACGAGTGCGGCGACACGGTCGCGTTCTGTCGCCGTTGCCTCGACATCGACGACCGACACCGCTGACGGGGCGATGATGGTCTGGGGGGCAGCCTCACCCTCGCGCAGCACGATTGGTGCTGGCCCGAAATCCTGGCCAACGACGAGTGTTGCGACGACCAGGACCCCGGCGAGAACGATCACACCGAAACGCACAAGACCCGACACCCGACCAAGCGCGTTCACGACTCCTTCCCCTCCTCGTGGATGCGATACGCCTCCACGATCGAAGCCACGATGCGGTGCCGAACGACATCTTCGGCGCCGAGAGTGATGAAATGAATCCCGGGGATGTCGATGAGCACGGAGCGCACCTGACGCAAGCCCGACGCCTTACCGGTTGGCAGGTCCACCTGAGTGATGTCACCGGTGATGACCATTTTCGAATTGAACCCGAGACGGGTGAGGAACATTTTCATCTGCTCGGGCGACGTGTTCTGCGCTTCATCGAGCACGACGAACGCATCGTTGAGCGTGCGCCCCCGCATGTATGCAAGAGGTGCGATCTCGATGCTCCCCCGCTCCAGCAGGCGTGCGGTTTCGTCCGGACCGAGCATGTCGAACAGGGCGTCGTAAAGCGGGCGAAGATACGGATCGACCTTGGCGGCGAGGTCACCCGGCAAAAAACCGAGACGCTCCCCCGCCTCGACCGCAGGTCTCGTGAGGATGATCCGGGTGTAGGCACCGCTCTGGAGGCCATGGACGGCGAGTGCCATCGCCAGATACGTCTTCCCCGTTCCGGCGGGTCCGATGCTGAAGACCACCGTGTTCTTGCGAATGGCGTCGACGTAGCGCTTCTGATTCAGTGTCTTGGCCCGTACCACCTTGCCTCTACCCACCGGCACACCGTCGGTGAACACGTCCGACGGGCTGGGAACCTCGGCTTTGACCAGGTCGACCACCCTGCGCACCCGGTCGAGGTCAAGCGACTGGCCGTCGCGCACCAGCACGAGCAACTCCTCGAGTGTGGTCTTGACGAGAGCGATCACGGCAGTCGCGCCGGTGATGCGCAGCTCATCGCCGCGGGCGACGATCGCCGCCTCCGGGTAGGCCTCCTCGACAAGGCGAAGAAAGACATCGCGCTCACCAAGCAGAGCGAGCATGTCATGGTCACCGGGAACGCGGAGCGTCACCTCGGCGAGGGAAGTCTGGGTCACCGAAATCCTCTGAACGAGGGAACCATGCGGAGCAGAAAGTATACCGGGGCGGTGTGCCAACAACAGCGAGGCATCAGGCATCAGGCATCAGGCAACAGTCATCAGTCATCAGCCATCAGCCAGACGGAAGTGCGACACGTCGAAATCTGGTGCCTGGTGCCTGGAACCTGGTGCCTATTCCGCGATGAGACCGACGTCGCTCAGCCGTTCGGAGAAGGCTTCTTCCGATTGATCGATGAGCAGGGCGAGCAGCCTGAGGTCATCGCGTCGAATGGTGAGGACCTTGCCATTGAAGTCCTGGCGCATCATCTGGATCGACCGCAGAAAGCGACTGAAGATCACCGACTCGGTACCCGACAGCCGTTCGAGGCGGTTGAGATCGATGGTGACTCCCCCGCTGGGCAGGGGCTGCATCGTGCGCTCTCCTGCCTCGTCCTGCGGGAGAAAGTGAGAGATCGGCACCTGGAAGAACTGGGACAGGCGCTGCAGCCTGGGGAGCGAGAGACTGCGCTCACCCCGCTCATAGGCGCCAACGACGGCTGCCTTGAACTCGCCGCCGGAGAGTCGCTGCACCTCCTGCAACGAGAGACCCCGCTGACGGCGGATCGACCGCAGCCGACCACCAACCATGTCATTGTACGAGGCCGTCACCTGGCTACTCCCTCTGCCACGTGCTCCACATTCCCGCCGCATGCCACGCTGAGTGAGCCTTGGCCGCGCTGCGCGCTCATGCTAGCGACGCACAGTGAGGGGAGTCCAGCGCTTCACCCCGTCGGCTCAAGCGCCCCGTTTGCGCCGCTTGCGGGGCTGTGTCGGCGTCTCCCCCGCCGCGGGAGCAAAAGCCTGCAATGCCTCCTTCTGGGCAGCGTTGAGGCTCGTCGGAATCTCGACGATCACCTCCACCAGCAGGTCGCCCCGCCCTCGGCCCCGCACCCGGGGCATACCGAGTTTCGCCAGTTTGAACACGCTGCCGGGCTGGGTGCCCGCAGGGATGGGGACGGTGACACCCTCACCGTCGACCGTCGGCACCGTGATATCGACGCCGAGAGCGGCGGCTGCGATCCCCAGCCGGACCCGATGCACCAGGTCCGCCCCATGGCGCTCGAAACGCGCGTCCGGTTCGACTCGGACCTCGACGTAGAGATCCCCGGGACGGCTTCCGGCCTCGCCGGCAGCGCCGCGACCAGGGATCCGCAAGCGGCCTCCGTCCTCGATTCCGGCCGGCACGTGAACCGTCACCGTGTTCTCTTGATCGACCGCTCCCCGACCCCTGCAATGGACGCACGCCTCGACAACGAACTTGCCCCGTCCCCGGCATCGATCGCACACGACGATCGAGAGGGCCGCACCGAGCACCGTTTGACGAGTCATGCGGACGGCACCCTGCCCCGCACACCGATCGCATGTCGCGAGATCAACACCTGGAGCGGAGCCCGATCCCGAACAGATCGGACATGTCGTTGGTCCGCGGAAGGAGACCTCACGATCGACGCCGGTTGCGGCTTCGGCGAGGGTGAGAGAAACCCGCACACCGACGTCGCGCCCCTGGGCGGGTTCGGTCGATCCGCCGAATGATCCCATCCCACCACCGAAGAACCGCGACAGCAGATCTTCGACGCCGGCAAACGACGAAAACAGCCCGTTCAAATCGATGCGATCACCCCGGTCGTATGCAGCACGCCGCGGCGGATCCGAGAGCACCTCGTAGGCCTCGGCGATGTGGCGGAACCGCTCCTCGGCAGTGGGGTCGTTGGGGTTGGAATCCGGATGAGACTCCCGGGCGAGGCGTCGGAACGCCCGCTTGATGTCATCGGCTCCGGCGTCCCGGGAGACGCCGAGCGTCTCGTAGTAATCCGCCACCTCAGTGGTTCAGGCTGTCGCCGAGGGCGTCAGACACCTCTTCGACGACCCGGATCGCCCGGCGATAGTCCATCCGCATCGGTCCGAGAACCCCGACCCGTCCCTTGGCGCCGGCAGCCAAATATCCCGACGAGACCACCGCAAGGTCTTGCTCGGCAGCGTGGATCTCGGGACCGAGGCGTACCGAGGTGCCCTCAGCGCGGTCGTCGAGCAATTCGAGCACGGTGGACTCTCGTTCAAGCAGTGCCAGCACCCGATGGAGTTTGGCAAGGTCCTCCCAGAGGTCGACGATGCGACTCGCTCCCCCGACATAGATCTCGCGGTTGCGATCGAGCGCCCCCGAGACCGCCGCCATCGTCTCGCCGAGAAGTGCTGCGACCGAGGCCGGCGCCGTCGTCGGAGGAGAGACGACACCCTCGCTCAACTCACGACCGACGAGGGCATCGAGTGCAGTCGCGACCTCGGCCACCTCTTCGGGGGTCACCGGTTGGCGGGGTCGAACCAGCGACTGATGAACTCGTCCCGTCTCGGTGACCAGAACGAGGACGACCACATCGGGTTCGACAGCCAGCAGGTGGACATCGCGCACGACATGACCGCGAAGACCGGGCCCAAGGACGACCGCGGGATACTGGGTGATCTCGCTGAGCAGATCTGACGTCTCGCGCAGGATGCGGGAGAACTCGGCGTGAACGGTCCCGAAGAACGAGTCGATCCGGCCGCGCGTCGATGCGCGCAGCGAACCCGGGGAGAGGTTGTCGACGTAATAGCGGTACCCACGATCCGTCGGGACTCTCCCCGCCGAGGTATGCGGCTGGGCGACCAACCCCAGGCGTTCGAGGGAAACCATCTCGTTGCGAATGGTGGCGCTCGAGAGATCGAGACCAGAGCGGTCGACAATGGCGCGAGAGGACACGGGCGCCCCAGTGGCGATGTGGCCCTCGACGAGGGCGCCGAGAATGGCCGCCTTGCGTTCGTCAAGCATCTCGGCTCACGATAGCAGTGAACCGAGATTGGTTAGCACTCTCTCGGTGCGAGTGCTAACAACTCCCGCGACACCTCGTCTCCCAGGAGCGGCCGCGTTACACGCACCCTGTCCCCCTCCGCGGTCATGACGCCTGCGGCAACGAGGCGACCGCCGGCCGGTGTCGCCAGCAGCGCGGCCCCTGCCACCCCAGCGGTCACACCGGCGGTGCGGCGCAGCCCGAGGAGCACCCTTTCCACCTCGCGCCCCCACACCGACATGCGCTCCCGATCGGAGACAGGACTCTCCCCCGCCAGAGCGCGCTCTTCATAACGGTCGACTCGACGCACGTTCCAGGAGCGCTCCCCGTTGCGATGTCGATGAGCCCCGTTCCCGAAGGCGGCGTACTCCCCCTGTGCCCAGGTGATGAGGTTGTAGACGGAGGCCTGGCCCGGTCGTGCGAAGTTCGAGGTCTCGTACCGCAAGAGACCGGCTGCCTCCGCCAGCGCGGATGCCGCGAGGTAACAGTCAGCCTGCTCATCCGGGTCGGGAGCCGGCGCTCCCGCGGTGATTGCCCGCGACAGCGCGGTACCTCGCTCGACCGTCAACGCATAGAGCGACAGATGGTCGACGTCAGTAGCGATCACACCCCGCACAGAATCGATCCATCCCTGATCCCCGGGGGTTCCAAACATGAGATCAGCGCTGACGGAGTCGAACGACTCGCGGGCCACCCCGAGTGCGGTCAGCGCCATTTCAGGTGTGTGGGCCCTCCCCAGGCTCTGCAACACGAAGGGGTCGAGCGACTGCACCCCCAGCGAGATCCGGGTGAACCCGGCGGAGCGCAACCCTGCGGAGATGTCCTTGTCGAGATCTTCGGGGTTGGCCTCGATCGACACCTCTGCCCCGGGAGCCAGGCCAAACCGTCCGGCGAGATGCTCGAGCACCTCCGCGAGACGATCCGGGGCGAGCGAAGTCGGGGTGCCACCACCGAATGCGATCGCATCGAGCGGGCGCGCAAAGGGATCGGCCGCATCGATCTCGGCGACCAAGGCGGTCACATACCGATCGGTGTCTCCTCTCACCTGCACGGCGAAATCGCAGTACGGGCAGAGTCGTCGACAGAACGGAATGTGGACGTAGGCGGCGACGAGACCTGCGGCGGCGTCGACCACCTCGGGGCTATCGGGCCGGTCAGTCCTCATCGACCTGGAGGACCGCGACAAAGGCCTCCTGGGGAACCTCGACGGAGCCCAGCATCTTCATGCGGCGCTTCCCCTCTTTCTGCTTTTCGAGCAGCTTGCGCTTACGAGTGACGTCTCCGCCGTAGCACTTGGCGAGAACGTCCTTGCGCTTGGCCTTTACGGTCTCGCGGGCGATGATGCGCGAACCGATGGCGGCCTGAATCGGCACATCGAACAGTTGGCGAGGAATCAACGCGCGGAGCCGGTCGACCAGCTTGCGACCGTAGGCGTACGCCTTGTCCTTGTGCACGATTGCGGAAAAGGCGTCCACCGACAACCCGTTGAGCAGGATGTCCACGCGCACGAGGTCGGCCACGGTGTAGCCATCGACCTCGTAGTCGAGCGAGGCGTAACCCCGCGTGCGCGACTTCAACTGATCGAAGAATCCGAAGACGATCTCGGCCAGCGGAACCCGGTACACCAGCTCGATTCGCTCCTTGGACAGGTAGTTCATGGAGGTCATCCCGCCGCGGTGCTCCTGGAGGAGTTCCATGACGGTTCCGGTGTATTCGGTCGGTGTCAGCACCATCACCCGCAACATCGGCTCGCTGATCTCGACACGCTCGGTCGACTCGGGAAGGTCGTCCGGCCTGCGCACCTCACGAATCTCACCGTTGGCGAGCTTCACCCGGAAGGCGACCGAGGGAGCCGTGGTGACGAGCGCGAGTCCGTACTCGCGCTCGAGGCGTTCCCGCACGATCTCCATGTGAAGCAAGCCGAGGAACCCGCACCGGAAACCAAACCCGAGGGCTCGCGAGGTCTCAGGCTCGTACGTCAACGCGGCATCGTTCAGGCGGAGCCGCTCGAGGGCTTCGCGCAGTCGGTCGAACTCGTCACCATCGGTCGGAAAAAGACCGGAAAACACCATCGGCTTGGGTTCCTGGTAGCCGGGAAGCATCTCCTTTGCCGGGCGATCACGCCGGGTGACGGTGTCACCCACCTTGATCCGTTCGACCTCCTTCACTCCTGTGATCAGGTAGCCGACCTCCCCGGCGCTCAGCGACGCCACGGGAACGGCTTTGGGAGTGAGCACACCCACTTCGTCGGCGGGGAGGTCCTCGCCTGTGGCCATAAAGCGCAGGGGATCGCCGGTGTTGACGACACCGTCAGTGACCCGCACGTAACACACGACACCGCGGTAGATGTCGTAATGGGAGTCGAAAACAAGGGCCCGCAGCGTTCCGTCGCCGGCAGGAGCGGGAGGAGGAAGCCGGTCGACAATCGCTTCGAGCAGTTCGTCGATGCCTTCACCTGTCTTGGCCGACACCCGCAGCACCTCGTTGGGGTCACCACCGAGCACGCCTGCCACCTCAAGTGCGACTCTCTCCGGATCCGCCGACGGGAGATCGAGCTTGTTGAGCACCGGGATCACCTCGAGCCCGCCCTCGATCGCCAGATAGGCATTGGCGAGGGTCTGGGCCTCGACTCCCTGGGCGGCGTCGACAAGCAGAATGGCACCCTCGCAGGCCGCAAGGCTGCGCGACACTTCGTAGGAGAAGTCGACATGTCCCGGCGTGTCGATCAGGTTGAGGATGTACTCGATGCCGGTCCGCGGCGACGTGTAGTGAAGACGCACCGCCTGTGCCTTGATGGTGATACCCCGCTCCCGCTCGAGATCCATCGAGTCGAGAACCTGCTCGCGCATGTCTCGCGCTGCGATCGCTCCGGTCCGCTCCAGGAGCCG
>JBBTKD010000007.1:0-3635 GCA_038059105.1 Actinomycetota bacterium
GGTAACCGGTAACGGGGCCAGAGGCGGTATCGGGTCGCGGGCGGCGCGCAACGTCTCCTGTGGACAACCTTGCTGCTTCGCGCGCGCATCATCCACTCCGCGTACGATGACTTTTCGACGGGCCACTCGGCCGGTCGGAGGGAGAACACACAGTGAACATTCGAAGGAAGAGGTTCGCGGCGCTGGTCACACTGCTCGCCGCCTTTGCGCTCGTGGCGACGGCGTGCGGAGACGACGACACCGCTGAGGAACTCGTTCCCATCAAGTTGCAGTTGCAGTGGGTGACCCAAGCGCAGTTCGCCGGGTACTTCGCTGCGGTCGACCAAGGGTTCTACGAAGACGAGGGACTCGACGTGACGATCCTCGAGGGTGCGGTCGACATCGTGCCTCAGCAGGTCGTGGCGTCGGGCCAGGCCGAGTTCGGACTCGCCTGGGTGCCGAAGGCGCTCGTCTCCAATGAGGAAGGGGCCGGGCTGGTCAACATCGGTCAGATATTCCAGCGGTCCGGGACCTTGATGGTCTCGTGGGCCGACTCGGGAATCACCCAGCCGTCTGACTGGGAAGGCAAGAGGGTCGGTACGTGGGGATACGGCAATGAGTTCGAGTTGACCGCGGCCATCGAACTGTTCGGTGTCACCGTGGACGGTGAACTCGTACAGCAGCCATTCGACATGTCGCTCTTGCTCAACGATCAGCTGGATGCCGCACAGGCGATGACCTACAACGAGTACGCCCAGGTACTCGAGGCCACCAACCCCGACACCGGGGCGCTCTACACCGCCGACGACCTGAACGTGATCGACTTCAACGACGTCGGCACGGCCATGCTCCAGGATGCGGTGTGGGCGAATGCCGACTGGCTCGCCGAAGAAGGCAATGCGGAGATCGCCGAGAAGTTCCTGCGGGCTTCGTTCCGCGGATGGATCTTCTGCCGCGACAACTTCGACGAGTGCGTGCAGATCGTGCTCGACAACGGTCCTGCCCTCGGGGCCAGCCACCAGGCATGGCAGTTGAACGAAATCAACAAGCTGATCTGGCCCTCCCCGGGCGGGATCGGCGTTATGGATCAGTTCTCGTGGACGCAGACGGTCACCGTGGCTACCGGTCAGGGTGTCATCACCGCAGTGCCCCCGGATGGGAGCTACCGGACCGACCTCGCCGAGGCCGCACTGGCGACTCTCGAGGCAGACGGACTCGATACCACGGGTGCCGGGTACACCCCTCGCGAGGTGACCCTCAGCCCCGGAGGCGAGTAGCTAAGTACGCGTGTCGCGTAACGATGATGCGGGCGCCATGGGGCGCCCGCATCGCGTTCGGGGACGAGGGCGTTACCCGTTACCGGAGAACCCTCAGGACATCGTTGACGCGATTCCCTCAAGACATCGTTGACACTTTGGAGACTCTTGCCATCCGATGGGGAGGGTTTCGTAAAGGCGTCGAGACTGCGCCTCTCGGCGAAACGCGCCCAGGTGGTGATCTCCTGGTAGCTCGAGCCACCGGACTGGAGGGCAAAACGCATGGAACAGGACTCTACGGCCGTAACGGAGCCGTAGCGGTCGGGTGCGACCATTGAACCATGACCACTGCCGCGACCCGATCTCGCTGGACCACCATCATGGAACTCGGCGGCCGCACGCTGCTCGCGGGCATGATCGCGGGTGCGATCGCGGGCTTCCTTTGGGGAGGAATCGGCGGCCGCATCGCCATGCGGATCGTGTTCCTCACCAGCAACGGCTCGGTTGCGGGACTCGAATCTGACGACGGATTCACCATCGGAGTGTTCTCGTCGGCCGCGGTGTTCCTGGTGGCCGCAACCACCGTTCTCGGAGCTGGCCTCGGGGCGATGGTTGCCGTCCTGCGCACCCCCCTGCGCACCGGCACCGCGGTCGCCGCACTCGTGTTCGCCGTCGCCTCAGCCGCTTTCTTCGGAAGCGCGATCGTGCACACCGACGGCATCGACTTTCGCTTTCTCGATCCGCTCGTACTGACGGTCGGGTTGTTCGTATTCCTTCCCGCCGCGTGGGCAGCGAGCACGATCTTCCTCATCGACCGACTGCTTCGCCCCAAGGGCCGCATCTCCCGGCTACCCAAGCCGTTTCTCGTACTGGTGATCACACTTGCCGCCATTCCTCTTCTCGCCATCGGAGGTTCGGCGATACGAGAACTGGGGATCATCGCTGTTGCGATCGTCCTCGGTATCGCCGCATCGGGAATGGCGATCGTTCTCCGACACAGCCAACTTCGCAGCCTCGCTCCGACCTTGGCACATTGGGCGGTCCTGGCAGTCCTCGCTGCCCTGGGCGTGTTCGGGGTTATCGGTCTCGCCGAGGACATCGCTGGCCTGACCTGACGGCTGTTCGAGACTCCTACTCTCTCCGCCATGTCGACGCGCACGCTCTCCCGCTGGGCTCTCGGCTCCACCGTGTTGCTGGTGACGCTCGGCGGCTACACCCGCGGCAGCGGCAGCGGCTACGGGTGCAAGGACCGCTGGCCGTTGTGCGAGAACGGACTGCTCGGTGGTCTCCTCCCCCGCCTCGAGTACCACATGGTCGTGGAGTGGACCCACCGCTGGGTGGCGGCCATCGTCGGACTGCTCATCATCCTCACCGCAATCGCGGCGTGGCGATCACGCCCCCGCAATCCGAGGATCGTGTGGCCGGCAACTGCGGCAATTGTCGTCGTCGGGGTCCAGGCGTGGCTCGGACGCTTGATCGTCAAGGGTGACCTGGATCGGGACCTCGTCTCGGTGCACCTCACGGTGTCGATGCTGATCGTGGGACTCCTCGTCCTCGTTGTCGTAGCGTCAGGAGCCCGCTCCTCCGCACCCGCCGACACGAAATGGCGATGGATGGTCATCGCCGCCGCGGCGACCGCGTACGGCGTGCTACTCCTCGGCTCCACCGTGCACAACCTCTACTTCGCCGGGTGGCCACTCCAAGCAAGTGAGCTGATCCCGGATCTGTCGAATCGCTATGCGCTGCTGCACTTCACCCATCGTCTCGTGGCCGGACTCGGCTTCGCCTACCTCGTGTATCTAGCGGTGCGAGCCCGACGAATTGGCCGCCCGGAACGACTCCTCCTCACCACATCCGCGGCGGCATTTGCGGTAAACGTGGGCCTCGGGGCCGTCCATGTGTTCACTGAGGTGAGTTCGGCTGCGGTCGTAGCCCTCCACCTGCTCTTCGCCACCGTGGCATGGGCGTCGGCGGTTGGCGCGGCGGCAGTGGCATCCGGATGGAACCGGGAGCTACCGAAAACAATCTGAGGTCGCCTCAGCCAAGCAGAGAGCAGTCGAGCACCCCGCCGCCGACCGTGACGGGGTCGTCCATCGTCGGGTGCTCGCCGGGACGATGGTTCCAGGGAATCGCCTCGAGTTCGATGGTGTCGCCACCCGGAGCATCAACGATCATGTATCCGCTCGGAGTCCCCACCGGGTATCCCGCCTCTGCCTGGTCAATGAGTAGGTCGTTGGCGGCGATAACGCATGACGATCACGAGGGGACTTCCGCCCCGCAGATCCGCGTCTTGAGCGTCGGGTTCCGGCTGGTGCCTGATGCCTGGTGCCTACTCAGGTGCCTGGTGCCTCCTCCCGCGTACCATGCCCGCCGTGACGGCCGTCGCCTCGACCCTGGGAA
>JBBTKD010000008.1:0-7593 GCA_038059105.1 Actinomycetota bacterium
ACTAGTCACTCTGTGAGGGACAAAGGAAACCACTCAACGTAGTCGTATAGACTACCGATGGTGGTGGTATGGGTAGCTTCCACAGGGTTTACCGGGGGGACGGTGGCTTCACCATCGTCGAATCCCTCGTCGCCAGCGTTGTCGCCATCATGATCATCACGGCCGTGGGGAGTGCCATGGCGGCGTCGTTTCGAGGGTCGCGCGTCAACGCCGTCGCTCAGGAGGCGACCGCACTGGCGGTGGAGCGACTCGAGTTCGGCAGATCGCTCACCTGGAATGAGATCGCGATGTCGGCGATCGTCGCTGGCGCACCCATGCTCAGCAGCGATGGGTTGCACCTCGACGGTGCCTCGGCCGGCGTTCCCTCCGACGAGGCCCTGGTCGTCGACCCGGGCGGTCTGGTCCCCGCCCAGTCGACCGAGTCGGTCGACACCACGACCTACTCGATCTGGCAGTACGTCACCGATGCTGGCGGCGGGTTGCGGCGTCTCGTCGCCTTGGTCGTCTGGAGTGTCGATGGCGCGTCATACAGCTACCAGGCGTCGACGTTGATCGCGGAAGCGGCGACGCGATGAAACCCACCGCCCCACGCCTCAGCAGGCTCTCCGGCGAAGGAGGTTTCACCCTCGTCGAGCTGTCTATATCACTGATGTTCACCCTCCTCATCGGTGGAGTCGTCGTCGCCTGGATCGGCGCAGCCTCAAGTTCGGTCGGGCTCCACCAGGCGGATGATGCGGCGGTCCAGAACCTGCGCGTGGCAAAGGAACAGCTCGGGAAGGAACTCCGGAGGGCAGGCGAGCTCATCAACGCCTCATCTTCCTACGTTGCCGTGTGGCTCGATGAGGATGCCGACCTGACCATCGACACCGGCGAGACCGTTACCTGGACGATCGGGTCTGACGGATCACTCGTCAGGTCGACCGATGCTGGAGACAGCGTCGAGGTGATGGCGGGGCTGGTCGTGCCGGGAAGCAGCTTTTCGTTCGATTCCCCCGAGGTCGCATCGATCACTCGCATCCGGCTGACACTGGTGGCGATGGTCGACGCGCCCACCGGGACGGTCAGGACTGTAAGTACCGAGATCCAGATGAGGAACACATGATCAACCTCCGCCTTCGCTCGCTCATCAGTACCAGCCACCGCGAAGACCGCGGTGCTGCACTCGCCATCGTGGCCATGCTGGGAAGCGCACTCATGCTGACCGCATCCGTGGTGGTGGCCCGCGGCGTCGCCCAGTTCGGCAACACGGCGGGAAGCGGGTGCTGGGAACAGGCCTTGGCCACCGCCGAGTCGGCACTGAACTGGGGCCTCGGTGAGCTCCAAGTCGATCAGTCGTTCACCACCGGCGAGGTGCTTGCGGCGGGCCTCGTCGGATCCGCCGCCGAGCGGGATTGGGCGGTTGCCGCCGCCGACGCGGTCACCGTAGCCGATCTGATCGTCACCCCGGAAGGTGAAGGCGTGTTCATTCGACCGGTGGACTCGTCCGTGATCTACGGTGTGGGCTTCTGCGACCATCGCGATTCTCCGAGTCGGCGAGTGCGAGTGGTTCGGGGAACCTGGGGACTGACGAGTTCGGCGGCCTCGTGGACGGCGAACCGAGCTTTTCTGACCGATGACGAGTTCGTGATTTCCGGAAACCCCGACTTCCACGGCTCCGCAGCCTCGGCTCATGCCAACGGTTTTGTAACGGTGAGCGGGAACCCCAGCTTCCATGACGGATGCCTGACCGGCTCCGCCGACGGCTTGGTCAGCGGCAATCTCAATGTGCATGCCTCGTGCCCCCCGGCCAGCGAGCAGTTCGTGCAGCCGGTGGAGACGATCCCGAACATCGTCCCCCGCGACCTGTGGCCTCTGTCGGAGTACGACATGTGCCCCGACGGCACGGTTAGCGCCGGTCCCGCCCATCCCACGTTGGGGAACACTGCGGGCGCTGAGCCCTGCCTCGGCCAGCTCCTGCACCAGTCGTCGTTGGTGTACCGAGGCTGGAAGTTCGACGGCTGCTGCGACGCCAAGGAGGGAGCGAAATGGGCGTACGACGCCAACTCGCCATACGACGGTGCCTACTACTTCCATGAGGCGACGGTACGCGTGCCCACGGGCCCCGGCACGAACACCATGCCGTGGAAGGTACTCATCATCGCCGCGGGGTCGGGTTCGTGCCCCGCAATCGTGGGTGGGGACGTGTTCATGTCGGGAAACGCAGTCTTTTCGCCCTATACCGCAGGGTCCGCGCACACCGACAACCACCTGGCCATCGTGTCCGGGCGTGACATCGAGTGGTCGGGGAATGGCCGCCTCAAGGAACCCGGAATCGTGGCCGCCCATGAACAGATCAAGATCAACGGGAACCCTCAGGTCGAGAGCGCGTTCATCGCCCAGGGGGCCTGTGACTCCCCGGACTCAAATGTCCACGATACCGAGATCTCGGGAAACCCGACATTCACCTTGAACGCACCTCTTTCCACGCCGTGGAGCATTGCCTCGAGTGGTCCGCCCCAGGTGTGGCTGCTGGCGTGGGACGAGGTGTGAGCGGAGTCGACCTAGTGATCCGTCGCGGATGTGATCTGCTGGAGGGTGGCTCGTCCTGGTTGAACCTTGGTGATGATCTCGTCGGCGGCCCTGTGCCAGATGAAGGGCTTCGGATTCTGGTTGCAATGCTCTGCCCAGCGGCTGATGGCATCGATGAGGGCAGCGACGCTGGTGAAGAGCAGGCGTCAGGTGTCAGGTCTCAGGTTTTCGTTGCCGTCGCCGATGCCAGACATCGGGCTCTCGATGTCGGACTCCAGATCGCGTACATCCCGCGACTCGACATCGAACGGTGGGCGGCATCTCCGGAGACGGCGCTCCGGGGCGTACGGGGGGATCTCGATGATTTCACCTGCCGCCAGCCGGTTCTGGATTGAGCGCCAGGTGCCCGGGTCGTAGAGATCGGCGTGGGTGGCCATGAAATGTTCACGCAGTCGGGGCGGCACCCCGAGGAAGGCCGGCAACTCCTCCGGGAAGACGTCGCCGTCTCCCACTCCCCACCACGGGTCGCTGCTCAGCTCGTCCTCGGGATGGATCGGGACGGGCAGCCAGCGGAAGTTGATCGAGGAGAGAAGCGCCAGCTCGTCGTAGTCGTAGAAGACCACGCGGCCGGAGCGGGTCACCCCGAAGTTCTTGAGGAGCATGTCGCCCGGAAAGATTCCGGACAGGGCGAGATCCTTGACCGCACTCCCCATGTCCAGGAGAGCCAGCGCCCCCTCCTCAAACGGTTGGGTGCGAACGAACACATTGAGGGGGGTCACCCCGCGCTCGACGTAGGCGTGGTGGACGACGACGGTGTCGGCCCCGATGTCGACGGTGCGCGCCGCGGTCCGGGAGAGGTCGTCGAGCACAGCTGCGGAGAACCGCGAGCGGTCGAATACGAGGTGTTCGAACTCCCAGGCGTCGATGAGCCGTCCGGCGCGATCGTGGCGGGATACCAGCCGATACCGTTCCATCACCACCCGTCGGGTGGTCTGTTTGGGTGGCGGAAAGCGGTCACGGATCACCTTGAGTACGAGATCCTGCGAGGGAAGCCCGAACGAGGCCATGACCATCCCCGGCGTGCCCGGCGTTGGCTCGAAGACGTCGTCGGTGGACGCCAGGTGGTCGATGAGGTCGCGGTACAACTCTGTCTTGCCGTGCTTGTCGAAGCCGATCGCGATGTACAGCTCGGCGGTCCGCTTCCTGGGGATGATTTGCTTGAGAAAGGCGACGAGCCGGTCGGGCCGCTCGACGACTACGTGGAAGTAGGAACGCGTGTAGCTGAAGAGGATGCTGACGTCGCGTTCCTCCAGGAGGACCGCATCGACCCAGGCCCCGGCGGAGCCGTTACGCACCGCCAGCACCAGAGGGAAGCCGGGCCGGCTACGGGACTCAACGCGTCCCACGAGATACGCTCCGGCGCCCCGATAGAACGGGTGCGGGGACATCTCGACCCGAATCTCGCGGTCGCCCTCGAGCAAGGGCCGGACCCGGTCGACGACGAGCCCGACGTCCCGTTCGCGATCCTCCCACACCACCCCGAGGCCTGTGTCGAGCACCCGCCCGACGACCCGGTGGAGGTCTCCGTCGAAGCCTGCTGCGTCGCGGGCGCCACCCGACGGCTCCTGTGGCTCGACCTGCCTTGCCACGAACTCGCACTGACTGTCGACGCCCACCGTCGAGAAGAGCCGTCGTGTGATCGAGTTGAAGAACGTCTCGGCGAGCTCCCGGTCGGCCCGCTCGGTTGATCCGGCGCTGTACAGGCGCTTCATTTCGACCCACACGGCGCGATCGCGTACTCGCGCGCCGAGTTCGTCGGCGATCTCCTCCTCGAGTCGGTCGATGCTGCGTCGGTAGAGGTCGAGGCGGAGGGTGGCGTCCTCGTGGACTTCGCGCCATTCCCGTCGGGCGAATCGGTCCGGGGCGCGGGCTGTGATCGTGGTGAACTCGAGGCGGTACCGGTCGAAGGCCCGCCCGATCACGGCTACTCCGGCGGCGGCCACCCGGCGCACCGATCGGCCGGCGGGTCGCCCGGGCCGACCGATCACCCCTCGAACTGCTCCTCTTCGGTGGACCCTTCCATGGCGAGGGTGGCCGCGGCGCCACCGGTCACCACTTGGGCGACCAGGTCGAAGTAGCCGGCGCCCACCTCTTGCTGGTGGCGGGTGGCCGTGTAGCCGTCCGGCTCCATGGCGAACTCCGCCTCCTGCAACTCGACGTAGGCCGGCATGCCGCGCGCGGCATAGCCGCGCGCCAGGTGGAACATCGAGGCGTTGAGGGCGTGGAACCCGGCAAGGGTGATGAACTGGAACTTGTAGCCCATCGTGCCGAGTTCCTTCTGGAAGTGGGCAATGGCGGTCTCGTCGAGGTGCCGTTTCCAGTTGAACGACGGCGAGCAGTTGTAGGCGAGCAGCTTGCCGGGAAACTTCGCATGGATGGCCTCGGCGAATCGGGCCGCCTCATCGAGGTCGGGGCGGGCAGTCTCGCACCACAGCAGGTCGGCGTAGGGGGCGAAGGCAAGGCTGCGGGCGATCGCCGGCTCCAACCCGCTGCGCACCTCGAAGAATCCCTCCGCGGTGCGGTTTCCGATGACGAATGGCTGGTCGCGCTCGTCGATGTCGCTCGTGAGCAGAGTGGCCCCGTTGGCATCGGTACGAGCGACGAGGAGAGCAGGCACGCCGAGTACGTCGGCGGCCAAACGGGCGGCGGTGAGGGTTCTGACGTGCTGTCCGGTGGGAACGAGGACCTTGCCTCCCATATGCCCGCACTTCTTCTCGGACGCCAGTTGGTCTTCGAAGTGCACCCCGGCGGCGCCGGCCTCGAGCATCGCCTTCATGATCTCGAATGCATTGAGGGCGCCGCCGAACCCTGCTTCGGCGTCGGCGACAATCGGCAAGAAGTAGTCCACCCGTCCTTCGCCGCTGGCCCACTGGATCTGGTCGGCACGGGTCAAGGCGGCGTTCAGCCGCTTGACGAGGCTCGGTGCGCTGTTCGCCGGGTACAGGCTCTGGTCGGGGTAGGTCTCCCCTGCGAGATTGGCGTCGGCCGCGACTTGCCACCCGCTGAGGTACACCGCCTCGAGCCCGGCCTTCGCCATCTGCACCGCCTGGCCGCCGCTCAATGCGCCGAGGGCGTTGACGTAGTCGCGCTGGTGGAGGAGCGTCCACAGCTTTTCGGCAACGGCCCGGGTCGCGGGGAGGTCAGGAGGGCGAGAACCCTGGAGCCGGATCACGTCCTCGGCCGTGTAGCCGCGGGTGACACCCTGCCAGCGGGTCTCGGTCGTCCACACCGTGGCGAGCGCCGTGGCCCGGTCCCGAATGCGATCGTTCATGTCGGCCACGTCGTTACCTCATATCAGTTCGTAGGCAGGGATCGTAAGGAACTCGGAGAACTTATCTGCCCAGGCGACGCGGGCGAACAGTTCGGCTGCTTCGTTGAACCGTCCGCGGTCGATGAGCTCCGATCCGTGCTGGGACCGGAGCCGGTCCATCTCTTCGGCAAGGACGCGCTCGGCCAATTCCGCGGTGATCCGGGTGCCGTCGTCCATGCCCGCTCTGTGGTGCACCCACTGCCAGATCTGGCTGCGCGAGATCTCGGCGGTGGCTGCATCCTCCATGAGATCGTTGATCGCCGCGGCTCCGGTACCCCGTAGCCACGACGCCAGGTACTGCACGCCCACCGAGACGTTCAGCCGAAGCCCGGCTTCGGTGATCGCCCCTCCCGGGATCCGGACGTCGAGGAGTGCGGCCTCGTCGGGCACGACGTCCTCGCGCAGGCGGTCGACCTGATGGGGGCGGTCGCCTAGTACGGCGTCGAACTCGGCCATCGCGGTCGCCACCAGGTCGGGGTGTGCCACCCAGGTGCCGTCGAAGCCGTCACCGGCCTCGCGGCGCTTGTCCGCCGCCACCTCGGCAAGGGCTCGCTCGGTCACTTCGGGGTCCCGTCGGTTGGGGACGAACGCCGCCATGCCGCCGATGGCGTGTGCCCCCCGCCGGTGGCAGATCCGCACCAACTGCTCGGTGTAGGCGCGCATGAAGGGAACCGACATCGTGATTTGGCGACGGTCGGGGAGCACCATGTCGGCGCGATCGCGGAACGTCTTGATGAGGCTGAAGATGTAGTCCCAGCGGCCCGCGTTGAGCCCCGCCGAGTGGTCCCGCAGCTCGTGGAGAATCTCCTCCATCTCGAAGGCGGCGGGAATCGTCTCGATCAGCACCGTGGCCCGGATCGTCCCGCCCGGGAGGGTGAGCGCGTCTTCGGCGTAAAGGAAGAGGTCGTTCCACAGGCGGGCTTCCAGGTGGCTCTCAAGCTTGGGGAGATAGCAGTACAGGCCACTTCCCCGGCTCACCAACTCAGCGGCGTTGTGGAACAGATACAAAGCGAGGTCGAAGAACCCGGCCGAGATCGGCGCACCGTCGACGAGCACGTGCCTCTCGACGAGATGGAGGCCGCGCGGTCGAACCATCAACACGGCCGGGCGATTCCCCAGCCGGTACGACTTGCCGTCATCGGTGTCGAGCCAGATGGTCCGTCGCACCGCATCGAAGAGGTTCACCTGGCCGTCGATCACGTTGTCCCAGGTGGGAGAGGTGGAGTCCTCGAAGTCCGCCATGAAGACCCTCGCCCCCGAGTTGAGAGCGTTGATGATCATCTTCCGGTCGACCGGCCCGGTGATCTCCACGCGCCGGTCGAGAAGGTCGGTTGGCGGCGGTCGGACTGTCCATGAGCTCTCGCGGATCCCCCGGGTCTCGGCGAGGAACCGCGGCGCCTCGCTCTCGTGGCGCCGCCGCCGTTCCGCACGACGCTCGAGCAGGTGGAGCCGGCGCGGCCCGAATCGCCGCTCCAAATCGGCCATGAAGGCGACGGCTTCGGGAGTCAGGATCTCGGCGCGGCGACCCGACTGGTCACCAGTGATCGCGACCGAGTCGGACACATGTCTCCCGTTGCTGAGAGCCTGCAGGATATCGGTGCGGCGGCGCGCAGCGTGTGTGCGGCGTGGAGGAGTTACGGCACGCCCGCACCGAGCCGCACGTGTCTTGCAGACCCGGTCGGGGGCCCCAACCCCCGACCTCCTCCCGAGCATGG
>JBBTKD010000009.1:0-6774 GCA_038059105.1 Actinomycetota bacterium
TCGACGATCACAGCCGTGTTCTTGGGAGCGAATCGACCGAACGCAGCCTCAAGGGCTTCGGGGAGCAGGTCGATCGGCTCGGAACCGACCATGGGATAGCGCGCCGCCAGACGGCGATAACACTCGAGCAGGTACGCCGGGTCGTCGGCGCCATCGATGAGTCGGGCGGTTCCCTGGATCATCACCGCCTGAAGTTCGGCATAGGCGAGGCCCGTTTCGACGAGCACCGTGATCCGCGGGTCGCGGCGCAGGTTCACGATCTTCTGTGACTTCGTGAATGAGCGGAAGACGATCTTCCCGTCCTCGACGAAGTACCACATGGGTGCGCTGTGAGCATTGCCATTCTTGCCGAGGCTGGTGACGATGAGGGTTCGGCTGGCTTCGAAGAACGTCGCGCGCTCGTCAGGACTCATTGAGATGTCAACGCGTGCCACAGAGCGAAGTTAGTCGTTTGAGACTCCCCCCTGAATGTGGAGCCGTTCTTACTCCTCAGCCCCCGGCTCTCCTATCATTCTCCTCGCCAGGGAACCGGCGACAGGTTTGCGGTGGATTCCCGATAAGGCACTGAGACGACCACGACGCGCAGTGTTTCCTCCAACCCGTGAGGGTGGAGAGAAGGGAGAGAAGATGCGCGACAAGATCACAGCCCCCAAGGTGCACGCTACCAAGGGCGGGCCAAAGCTCCGCATGATCACAGCGTATGACGCGCCTTCGGCTCGCATCGCCGAGGCTGCCGAGGCCGACATCATCCTGGTGGGCGACTCCGTGGCCAACGTCGTATTGGGTCGTGACACCACACTCACGGTGACGGTCGACGACATGGTGTATCACACGAAGGCGGTCACCGGGACGACCCCGCAGGCGCTCGTCGTTGGCGACATGCCCTGGCTCTCGTATCACATCTCGGTCGAAGACACCGTCCGCAACGCCGGTCGCCTCATCCGCGACGGCGGAGCCGAGGCCGTCAAACTCGAGGGTGGGCGGAAGCGACTCCCGATGGTCCGCGCAGTGCTCGACGCCGAGATCCCGGTGATGGGCCACCTCGGGCTCACCCCGCAATCGGTGCACGCCATGGGCGGGTACCGGGTGCAGGGCAAACAGGTGGATGCGGCACGTGAACTGATCGCAGATGCCCGGGCTCTCGACGAGGCCGGTGTGTTCTCCATCGTGCTCGAAGGCGTTCCTGACCTGCTCGCCGAGTTGATCACGAAGGAGGTGTCCGCCCCCACGATCGGCATCGGGGCGGGGGCGCGCTGTGACGGACAGGTGCTCGTGTTCCACGATGTCGTCGGTCTCACCGGCGACGCCCACCGTGCCAAGTTCGTGCGTCGTTACGCCGAACTGGAGTCGGTGGCGGTCGAGGCGGTGCGCACGTTCTTCGCCGACGTCCAGACGGGTGAGTTCCCCTCCGACGAGGAGAGCTATCACATGTCCGAGGAGGTATCACGGGCGCTGCTCTCCGACGGCTGAGTACTGCGGTCTTGCTGCTCACCGCCTGCGGGGGAGATGCTCCCGGAGCGGTGCCCACCACGACCTCAGTGATCGGTACGTCGGCGACCACCACTACGACCGTTGCCGATCAGTTGGCGATGTTTGCGACGACCACGGTCGCGATCTCGGGTGAGGCCTGGACGGTCGCCGTTGCCGACACACCGGCGCTTCGCGCCCAGGGCCTGATGGGTGTCACCGATCTCGGTGAACTCGATGGCATGCTCTTCGTATTCGAGAGCAACGTCTCGAATGGCTTCTGGATGAAGGACACGCCCATCCCCCTCGACATTGCCTTCTTCGATGTCGACGGTGTGCTCGTTGATCTGCTCACGATGACCCCGTGCGAGTCCGACCCCTGCCCGACCTACAGCCCAGCAGGGGAATACCGGTACGCAATCGAAACCGGGGTGGGAAGGTGGGACGCAGTCGACCAACCCGAGTTGGTGCTCGGGGACTAGCGTCAACACATATTGACGATGATCGACCCGCAGAGTAGATTCCATGAGCGGACATCGAGCCGAGCGCACGGAGGCACG
Source organism: Actinomycetota bacterium (assembly GCA_038059105.1). Taxonomy (GTDB): domain Bacteria; phylum Actinomycetota; class Acidimicrobiia; order Spongiisociales; family UBA11373; genus UBA11373. The sequence goes on from JBBTKD010000009.1 coordinate 2,028, forward strand.
GTGTCCACGACGAAGACATGCTGCATGCTCTACGACACCACTTGCGGGCCTTCGAAACCGACGATCCCTCGGTCACGATGTTCGTGGGACCGTCGACGAGGGGAGAACCCTTGGAGATCGGAGTCGTCAGCGATGAGCACGGCACTGCGATCATCCATGCGATGATCGCTCGCCCGAAGTTCCTGAAGGGGTGGTGGACGACGTGACCAAGACCAGAAGCGACCGCGCCCGGTCGCTTGACGACTGGGCGGAGCAGGTCAATTCAGGCGACCTGAAGGTTGTCGACACCCGGGCCCTCCGCACGATTGCTGAGCTCGCCGACCGGCGCGATGAGGTTGATGATGCAATCACGGCAGCAGTCCTCGCCGCGCGCCAGGCAGATCGCAGTTGGTCTGAGATCGGGACGATGTTGGGTGTGTCGAAGCAGGCCGCGCAGCAGAAGTATTCGGCCGCGGTAACCGTCATGACTCACCGAACGACTCGTCCGGCACGCCGCCGGGGTTAGATCTCTAGAAGGTCTTCAGTCTTCAGCCAGAGCAGACCTCAGATTCGAGATGCCGGGTCCGGCTGGTGCCTGGCGCCTGGAGCCTGGTGCCTACTCAGGACTTCCGCGAGCTCGCCGCCCGCGATACACTCCCCACCTTCCCCAACCTGCCCTGAGAGGGGCCTCTCGCCAGATGCGAGTGTCCGAAGGAGGTGGAGCGCATCATGCGCAGTTACGAGTTGATGACGATCTTCCGGCCTGAGATGGCCGAACCCGACGTACGCAAGGAAGTCGAACGCGTCTCGAAAGCCCTCGTGGAACGAGGCGCCGAGATCAAGAAAGACGACTTCTGGGGCAAGCGCCGGTTCGCATATGAGATCAACCATCTCACCGAGGGCTTCTACTCGGTACTCCAGTTCGACGCCGAAGCCGAGGCAATCGTCGACATCGACCGGGCGCTGAGCTTGTCCGACCAGGTGGTCCGGCACAAGTTCTTCCGTCCCGAGTAGCTCGAATGTCACACCCGGACCTCATCATGGGTCCCAGCAATAGAGCGAATTGGGCCAAGAGGTAAAGAGCAATGGCTGCGAATCACGTAACACTCATCGGAAATCTCGTCGACGATCCCGAGCTGCGGTTCACCCCGTCGGGTGTGGCCATGGCGAAGGTTCGCTTTGCGGTCAACCGTCGCTGGCAGGACAAGAACGGTGCCTGGCAGGAGGACACCAGCTTCTTCGGGGGCACCCTGTGGAGGGACGCCGCCGAGAATGCTGCCGAGTCGCTCACCAAGGGGGCGAGGGTGATCGTCACCGGTCGCCTCGAGCAGCGCTCGTGGGAGACGCAAGAGGGCGAGAAGCGCTCGATGGTCGAGGTAGCCATCGACGAGATCGGCCCCTCGTTGCGTTGGGCGACAGCCACGGTGACTCGCTCGGCGCGCGCTGGCGACAGTTTCGGTGGTGGCAGCGCACCCGCCGGTGGCCAGGCCGGTACCCCGGCCGCGCCAGTGGGCCGCGACGAGTGGGGTCCCGAAGAGGCTCCGTTCTAATCCGTTTTCGACTTCCCCAGGAGGACTCATGCCGAGAAAGAAGAACGCACCGGGCAAGCCCAAGCGGCGCGCACCCGAGCGGCTGCGCCGCGGGCAGACCAAGCCAAAGGTCTGTGTGATCTGCACGCAGCACGCTGGCAAGGTCGACTACAAGGATCTGGCGCTGTTGCGCCGGTTCATGTCGGATCGGGCCAAGATCCGCTCGGCGCGCGTCACCGGCAACTGCCCGCAGTGCCAGCGCAAGGTTGCTGTGGCGGTGAAGTCGGCACGTGAGATGGCGCTGCTGCCATACCTCGGCAAATGAAGCTGATCCTCACCCAGGACGTCGCCGACCTCGGGCTGCGCGGAGACGTGGTCGACGTCGCCGACGGCTACGGGCGCAACTACCTCGTACCTCGATCTCTCGGCATGAAGGCAACTCGCGGCGCACTCAAGGACGCCGAGAAGATTCGGGCGACGCGGGTCGAGTCGGAGCGCAAGACGAGAGAGTCGGCGGACGAGATGTCTCAGGCACTTGCTGGCACCACCGTTGTCGTTGCGGCCCGCGCTGCCGATGAAGGCAGGCTGTTCGGTTCGATCGGGGTACGCGACGTCGCCGAGGCGATCCTCAAGTACACCGGTGTTGCGGTGCCCCACGACCAGATTCGTCTTGCGGGTCCCATCAAGGAAATCGGGCTCCACCACGTGGTGGTGCGGCCGCACGCGGAGGTCGAGATCCAGCTGGTGCTGGACGTGATCCCCGCCTGAGGAGGACATGACCACGCTCGAGAGCATTCGGACACCGGCCGGGGCGGGAGCGCCCCACAACACCGATGCCGAAGAGTCGGTGCTCGGGGCGGTGATGATCTCCGCCGAAGCCGCCAACGTCGCGCTCGAGGTCCTCAAGCCCGACGACTTCTACAAGCCGGCGCACCAGTCGGTGTGGGAGGCAGTCACCGCACTCTTCGACGCCAGCCAGCCGATCGATCCGATCACGGTCGCAGATTGGCTGCGGCGCAAGGAGTTGCTGGATCGGGTCGGAGGCGTCGGGTTCATCTCCCGCCTCATGGAGGCGGTCCCCTCCACCTCCAATGTCGACTTCTACGTCGCAATTGTCGATGAGACCTCGGCCCGTCGTCGTCTGCTTCGTGCCGGTGGCGAAGTCGGGTCATTGGCGATGCGCGGAGACATCCCCATCGATGAGGTGCTCGACAGTGCCGAGGCGGAAGTCTTCGCCGTGGCCGAACGCCGAATCGGAGAGGGCCTGGCCGCCATCGGTCCGATGCTCAATGCCGCCCTTGAGCGCATCGAGGAACTCGGTACGACGGGTGGTGACGTCACCGGCGCCGAGACCGGGTTCAACCGCATCGACCAGCTGCTCGCCGGTCTCCACCCCGCCAACCTGATCGTGATCGCAGCGCGACCGGGAATGGGAAAGAGCACGCTCGCGCTCAATATCGCAACGCATGTTGCCGCCGAGGCGCCGGTGGCGGTGTTCACCCTGGAAATGAGCCGTGAGGAAATCATCCATCGCCTGCTCTCGTCACTGGCTTCGGTCGACTCGTCAAAGATCAAGACCGGCAACCTCGACATGGATCAGTGGCGGCGCCTCAGCCAGGCGTCTTCGCGGCTCTTCGGACTCAAGATGTATGTCGACGACGGTGCTGCCCTCACCGTGACTGCGATTCGGGCCAAGTGCCGACGCCTCAAGCGTCGCGAGGGTCTGGGACTGGTCGTGGTCGACTATCTCCAACTGATGCAGGGTCCACGCGCTGCCGAGAATCGCCAGCAGGAGATCGCCGACATCAGCCGTTCACTCAAGAACCTCGCCCGCGAACTGCAGGTGCCCGTGATCGCGGTGTCCCAACTCAACCGCCAGTTGGAGTCCCGGGAAAACAAGCGCCCCCGCCTCGGCGACCTGCGCGAGTCCGGCGCCATTGAGCAGGATGCCGACGTGGTGATGTTCATCTACCGCGACGAGCAGTACAACGAGTCCACCGCCGACAATCGCGGGATCGCCGAGATCGAAGTCGCCAAGCACCGCGCCGGCGCAACCGACCGCTTCCAACTCGGCTTCGCCGCCGAGTTCAGCCGTTTCAACAACCTGACCCCACGGTCAGCGCCGATGTGACCGGCCGCTGAAAGCGGTCGGAGTCTTCAGTCACTCCGACGACCAGAGGTCGCCGGAGTCTTCAGTCCTCAGTCATCAGCCAGACGCGGCGTGGGGTCATCGCGCGAGTCTGACTGATGACTGAGGACTGATGACTTTCCTACTGGCGCCTGGTGCCTGGCGCCTGGTGCCTACTCAGGACCATCCTCTCCGCGATCGCCACCAGGCTGACGAAGGTGATGCCAAGAAGCGCCGACACGATGATCGCGGCGTAGAGCTTCTCCGGACCGCTGATGTAGTAGTAGGAGAAGGTGAGCAGCGATCGGCCCAGACCGTCGCCGAGCCCGGCGGGCAACTCACCGATGATCGCCCCGATCACGCTTGCCGTCGCCGAGATCTTCAGGGCAGTGAAGACGTACGGGACCGATGCCGGCATTCGGAGCTTGGTGAGCACCTGGGTTTCGGTTGCCGCATACGAGCGCATCAGCTCGACCGCGGCGGGGTCGGGGGAGCGCAATCCGCGGAGCGCATTGATCGTCACCGGGAAGAACGTGAGGTATGCCGAGATGATCGCCACCGAGAACCCGGCGTCGTCGAGGAAGAAGGCGTTCACCAGCCACGCTGGCCATGCTCCCGACCCTCCCCAGATCACGATCATCGGGGCGATGGCGATGAGCGGCACGGTCTGCGATGCGACGACGAATGGCATCACTCCGCGCTCCAGGAGCCGGGACCGCGCAAAGAGTGCACCGAGCGCAAAGCCAGCGAGGCTGCCCATGAGGAATCCGACCGCAGCACGATGCCAGGTGATGGCTGCATTCTTCAGTAGAAGCCAGCCGAGGATGTCGGCATTGCGGGCCCGGCTCACCGGCCGGAAAAGTGCGGCGAAGATGTCGATGACGTGCGGCATCGCCGAGTCGTCAGGGCGAACCGGAAGTTGGACGTCGGTGAAGGGGATCAATCCGTCGGTTGCCTTGCCCAGTGCCTTGTAGGCCTCCCACAACGCAGCCAACCCAACGAAGATCGCCAGGAAAACCAGCGTCCGCGTCAGCCAACGTGGCAGGCGGGGTCGAATTCCCAGGGTCGAGGCGACGGCCGTCACGGCGGGCATGGTACGCGGGAGGAGGCA
>JBBTKD010000010.1:0-13194 GCA_038059105.1 Actinomycetota bacterium
GAGCTGGCAGCAGCCAACGGTGACGAGGCGGCGATGCGCGCCGGGATGATCGATGCGGTCGTCGCCGCGATGTACTCCACGGGCGAGCACAACCGCTTTCTTGAGGTGACCTACGCCAACGGCGACAAGGAGATCCTCTTCTTCAAGGACTTCGCCTCCGGGGCCATGATCGAGAACGTCGTGCGTCGCGCCAAGAAAGAGGCCATCAAGCGCGAGATCGAGAGCGGGACTCGGGGTGTGCGGACGACCGATCTCGTGGCCGCGATCAAGCAGGAGTTCCGCGAGCACGAGGATCTCCCCAACACCACCAACCCCGACGACTGGGCACGCATCTCGGGCAAGAAGGGCGAACGGATTGTCTACGTCCGCACCCTCATCGAGGGTGGAGGGGCGAGCCGGGCGATCGAAGCGATCACGACCGGCCAGTACCTGTGAGCGAGCACGGCGTCCCGGCCGTACTCGGCACCGAGACCGAGTTCGGCATCACGATCCGCAACCAGCCGGAGTTCAACCCGGTGGTTGCTTCGAGCCTCGTCATCAACGCCTACGCCGGCGTGTCGAGCCGCATCCAGTGGTCGTACGAGGAAGAGTCTCCGGGACGCGACGCCCGCGGCTTCGGCTACGAGCCCGCCCCGGTGGGTGAGTTCGAGAGCGGCCTCGTCAACGTCGTGCTGAGCAATGGGGCGCGCTTCTACGTGGACCACGCCCACCCCGAGTACTCGACGCCGGAGTGCGTCGATGCCCGCGAAGCAGCACTCCACGACAAGGCAGGCGAACTCGTGATGGCGCGCGCCGCAGCGGAGGCGTCGGCGCTGCTTCCGCCGGGTCAGACGCTGTTCATCCACAAGAACAACAGCGATGGCAAGGGCAACTCATACGGATCGCACGAGAACTACCTGGTGCCGCGAGCCGTGCCGTTCAGCGACCTCGTCAGGCATCTCACGGGGTTCTTCGTATCGCGTCAGGTCTTCACCGGTTCCGGCAAGGTGGGAAGTGAGAACGGCCGGCCCCCGGTCGACTTCCAGATCACCCAGCGTGCCGACTTCTTCGAAGAAGAGGTCGGTCTCGAAACCACGTTGAAGCGCCCGATCATCAACACCCGGGATGAGCCCCATGCCGATCCGACGCGGTACCGCCGACTCCACGTGATCATCGGTGACGCCAACCTCAGCGAGATTCAAACGTTTCTGAAGCTGGGGATCACCTCTCTGGTGCTCTCCGGAATCGAGGCCGGGACCATCGGGGACCCGGTGCTGCTCGCCGACCCGGTAGAGGCCGTCTGGCGGGTCAGCCACGATCCGACCCTGCGTCAGACCGTTCGCCTCACCGACGGCGAACGCGTCACCGCCCTCGACTTGCAGTGGCACTACCTGGAGTGGATCAGCAAGCACGTCGAGGTAAACGGCGCCGACGATGCAGGCCGCCAGGCGCTTGTCGAATGGGAGGGCGTCCTCGTCGACCTCGAGCGCGACCCGTTGGCCACCGCCGACCGCCTCGATTGGACCGCCAAGCTCCACCTACTCGAGGCGTACCGGGAACGCGATGGGCTGTCATGGCTGGCGCCGAAACTGCGGATGCTCGACCTGCAGTATCACGACGTCGATCAGGTGCGGAGCCTGTACCGACACCTGGTCACGGCGGGTCGCATGCGCACGATGTTCACCTCCGAAGAGGTACGGTCGGCCGCCGTCAATCCACCTGAGGGCACTCGTGCCTGGTTCCGCGGCCGCTGCGTGGAGAAGTACGGCGATTCGATCGTTGCGGCCAACTGGGACTCGCTGATCTTTGAAGCCGGAGAGGACGCTTTGAAGCGGGTGCCTATGATGGATCCCCTGCGGGGGACGAAGCGGCTCACGTCGGACCTTCTCGACCGCTCCCCACACGCAGCCGATCTCATCGAGGCCCTCGAGGCGGATAACCGGAGGTGACGGGTGGCCGAACAGGAGCGTAAGCAGACTCGACGCGACGACTCGACCCGTGAGGATGAAGCCGTCGAGGCCAACGCATCCCACGTGGGGGAGGACCTCACTGAGCGCATCGACGACCTGCTCGACGAGATCGACTCGGTTCTCGAAGAGAACGCCGAAGAGTTCGTGAAGAACTACGTGCAAAAGGGCGGCGAGTGAGCCTCGATCCGTCTGATGGCATCGGGCGCGAGACCATCACGCCCGCCGAGAGCTTCTCGGCGCTGCTCAAGGCGCGTGGGGTCAGCCCACGCTGGGACATTCCGGTTGGAGCCCACCAGATCGAGGCACCCGAAGGAACGACGGTGCTCGCCTTCCGCTACGCCGACGGAGTCGTGATGGCCGGTGATCGGCGCGCCACGGCAGGCAACGTGATCGCCCACCGGAGGGTCCAGAAGGTCTTCGCGGCCGACGACTTCAGCGCGGTCGGCATTTCGGGTACGGCTGGCATCGCCATCGAACTCGTCCGGCTCTTCCAGACCGAGCTCGAGCACTACGAGAAGATCGAAGGTCGCCGTCTCAGCCTGGTGGGCAAGGCCAATCACCTCGCCGCGATGGTGCGCAGCAGGCTCCCCATGGCATTCCAGGGTCTCGTCGTCATCCCGATCTTCTGCGGGTTCGACGAGCAAGAGAAGGTTGGGAGGTTGTACTCCTACGACGTCGTGGGGGGGTCGTACGAGGAAACCGATTACGCCACGGAGGGTTCGGGCGGCCGCGACGCCCGCCTCTTCCTCCGCTCCGGGTTCCGGCCCGACATCGCCGAAGGTCCTGCGATCGATCTCGCTGTAGCCGCATTGGTGGCGGCAGCCGAAGAGGACGTGGGCACCGGTGGTCCCGACCTTCGCCGCGACATCTACCCGAACGTCGTCACGGTCTCCGCATCCGGGTTCGCGGAGGTCGCCGAAGAGCGGGTGGCCGCCGCGGCGCGCAGCGCTTTGGAGAAGTACTCATGACGATGCAGTTCTACGTACCGCCGGAACAGATGATGAAGGACCGGGCGGAGTTCGCCCGGAAGGGGATTGCGCGCGGCAAATCGCTGGTTGCCGTCCAGTACGCCGGTGGAGTGTTGATCCTGGGAGAGAACCCGAGTGGGACGCTGCAGAAGATCTCAGAGATCTACGACCGGGTCGCCTTCGCCGGCGTCGGCAAGTACAACGAGTTCGAGCAGCTCAGGATCGGCGGAATCCGACGGGCCGACCTCACGGGGTACTCGTACTCTCGTGAGGATGTCACCGCAAAGAGCCTCGCCAACGCCTACGCCCAGACCCTCGGCCAGATCTTCACCCAGGACGTCAAGCCCTACGAGGTCGAGATCATGGTCGTCGAGGTCGGAGATGACCCCGCCGACGACCATATCTTCCGCATCACCTACGACGGGACCCTGTACGACGAGCGGCGTTTCTCGGCAATCGGGGGAGCGGCCGAAGCCCTCATGACCCATCTCGCCGCCTCGCACCAGGAGGGGGCGTCGCTGGAGGCTGCCATCGGGTGGGCAAAGGCAGCCTGCGCTTCAGTGGTCGACGAGAACGGGCCGGTCGGCTGGGAGGCTGCGGTCGTGGAACGCACCGAGCGGCGACGGGCTTTCCGGCGCTTGCCGGCAGACACAATCGCCTGAGTCGGCTCTCAACCACCACGCGGGCAGAGCGCGGCGCCTACCACGACTTGCTCGAACGCCTCCGATCACCGCGCGCCCCGATCACACCTCCTTCACCTGGTCATGAGTGACGGCCGGCATGGGGCAAGACCAGCCTGCAGCTACCAGCTACCAGCCAGAACGCGCGGCACGAACACGCCTCCATCACACCCTTCGCGAGTGACGGCCGGCATGGGGCAGGGGCCCCATGCTCGGAGGAGGGTTGGGGCTGGGGCCCCGACCCGGGTCTGAAGGAATTGCTCGGAGGAGGGTTGGGGTTGGGCCCCAACCCGGGTCTGGAGATTCAGAACACTCGCATCAGGGCTCGCACCACCGCGTCGACGAGAAATAGCAGGACGACGAATGCGATGACTCGCATCGGCAGCGACCCGGGGTCGGCAACCGCACCACTGCGATCCGCTAGGACCAGTGTGTTATCGATCTCGGCGGCGGTGAGCACCTCCACGGCGTCGTCCACCGTCGACCGCGGCACCCAGATGTCGGTCACCGCCCAGTCACCCACCGTCATCACATAGGGCCCGAGCGCTTCCCCGTGAAGTCGCGTGGGGATTCCGGTCGACTCGAGCAGCGCAGCACAGATTCGGGCTGCCACCGGGTCGCCGACCGATGCCACTTTGACGAAACCGTCGCCTTCCTCCACGGACCGATCGTATCGGCCGCCGGTACCAAGAACACCGGATGAACACCAGCGCCGGTACGCTCGCCGGGATGGAGCGACGGATCTTCGGCATGGAGAACGAGTACGGCGTCACCTGCACCCTGCGTGGGCAGCGGCGCCTTTCACCCGATGAGGTTGCCCGCTACCTCTTCCGCCGGGTCGTTTCGTGGGGGCGTTCGTCCAACGTCTTCCTGGAGAACGGTGCACGCCTCTACCTCGACGTCGGGAGTCATCCGGAGTACGCCACCCCGGAGTGCGACAGCCTCTACGACCTCATCGCCCACGACAAGGCGGGGGAGCGCGTCCTCGAGGGCCTCGTCGAATCGGCTGAGCAACGCCTCGAGGAAGAAGGGATCCGGGGCGATGTCTTCCTGTTCAAGAACAACACCGATTCGGCGGGCAACTCGTACGGATGCCACGAGAACTACCTGGTGAGCCGCCAGACCGATTTCCAGCGGATGATCGACACGCTGATTCCCTTCTTCGTCACCCGCTCCATCTACGCCGGAGCGGGCAAGCTCCTCCAGACCGCCCGGGGCACCGTGTTCTCCCTCGCCCAGCGGGCCGAACACATCTGGGAGGGCGTCTCGTCGGCAACCACCCGGAGTCGTCCCATCATCAATACCCGGGACGAGCCGCACGCCGACGCCGAGCGCTACCGCAGGCTCCATGTGATCGCCGGGGACTCGAACATGTCGGAGTACATCTCGTACGTCAAGGTCGGCGCGACGGTCGCACTGCTGCAGATGCTCGAAGACGACGTCGTGTTCCGCGATCTCAGCCTCGAGAACCCGATCCGCGCGATCCGCGAGATCTCCCACGACGTCACATGTCGTCGCCGGGTCCGACTGGCCAACGGCCGGGAACTGTCGGCCCTCGACATCCAGTGGGAGTATCTCGAGCGGGTCATGCGGTATGCGCGAGCCCCGGGATTTCCCCCCCAGGTGCAATCGGCTGTCGCCATGTGGGAGCACCTGCTGACCGGGCTGGAGAAGGATCCGCTCTCCTTGCGACGCGAATGCGACTGGGTGATGAAGCAGCACCTCATCGAGGAATACGCGGCGAGTCGACAACTCGCTCTGAGCGATCCTCGCCTCGCGATGCTCGACCTCGCCTATCACGACGTGTCACGCCAGCGCGGGCTCTACTACCTCGTCGAGCGCCGCGGCCTCATGGACCGGGTGGTCACGGACGAGGACATCGAGCGCGCGCTCGTCCAGCCCCCGCAGACCACGAGGGCGCGGCTGCGTGGCGAGTTCATCAAGGCGGCCAAGGAGCACAACCGTGACTTCACGGTCGACTGGGTGCACCTCAAGCTCAACGACCAGGCCCAGCGCACCGTGCTGTGCAAGGACCCCTTCCGCGCCGTCGACGACAGAGTGGACAAACTGATCGCTTCGCTCTGAGTAGGCGCCAGGCTCCAGGCACCAGGCTCCAGCCGGACTCACCAGGGAAGTAGTCGTGGTTTGGAGGCCTCAGATGGATCACCCGGGACCTGACTCCGCAGTTTGGGAGAGCAATCGGCCGCCAGGAGGCAGACCAAGTCGCCAACATTTCCGGGTTCTGGTGCCTGGAGCCTGGTGCCTGGTGCCTCCTACTCCCGATACGCTGATCGCGCATGCAACGCGTCGTCGAGCGGATTCTCAATCTTCTGGCGTTCCTCCTCACGGTCAACCGGGCGGTGACGGCCGACGAGATCCGTCACACCGTGGCCGGCTACGACCAGGAGACCGACGTGGCTTTCCGCCGCACCTTCGAACGGGATAAGGACCTGCTGCGGTCGCTCGGCGTCCCGCTTCGCCTCGTCTTCACCGACCGTTGGGAGGTGGAGCAGGGCTACGTGGTCCACCCGGACGAGTACGCCCTGACCGATCCGGGACTGACCGATGAGGAGCGCGCCGCGCTATGGCTCGCGTCCCGCATGGCGAACCTCGGCGGAGAGTCGACATCGGCGATCTTCAAACTCGGAGGAGCCCCCGCCGCCGCATCCGGCGACCCTCTGGGGGCTGATCTCGGTTCCGATGCCGCCACTCTCGGGTCCCTCTTCTCCGCCGTCGTCGATCGGCGCAAGATCACCTTTCGCTACCGCGGCGAACCGCGGTGCGCAGCGCCGCTCGGACTCGTACACCGGATGGGCCACTGGTATCTGGTGGCAAGCATCGGCTCCGACGCGAGGACCTTCCGCGTCGATCGCGTTACTGACCTCGCGGTGGGCGAGGATCGAAACTCGTTCGAACGCCCGGATGGATTCCGCGCCGCCGACGGATTTCCGGAGGCTCCGTGGGAGGCGGGAACGGAGGACATCGAGGCCGTCGTCCGCTTCGACGCCTCGGTGGCGTGGTGGGCACGACGCCAACTCGGATCGCGGGCAGTGGTCACTGAGCATCGGGATGGATCGCTCACCGCTCACATCCAGGTGGCTTCGCCCGAGGCATTGATCGGATGGCTGATCGGATTCGATGATGCCGCAGTGCTCGAAAAGCCAGCCGCTCTGCGAAAGCGCTTCATTGCCCACCTGGGGACGAGTTCGTGAGCAGCGCCAGGACGGCCGAGCGACTGTCCCGGATCCTGGCGATGGTCCCGTGGGTGATCGCTCACCCCGGGGCCCCGGTCAACGAGGTCTGCACCCGGTTCGGATACGACCGCGATGACCTCGTGCGTGACCTGAATCTCGTCTTCGTCTGCGGCCTGCCGGGATATGGACCGGGTGACCTCATGGAGGCCTACCTTGACGACGACGAAGTCGTGATCGACATGGCGGACTACTTCGCCCGGCCGGTGAATCTGACAGCCGTCGAGGCCTTGATGATGCTCGCCGGGGGTATGGCCATCCTCTCCTCGGGGACCGCTGACGCAGCCCTGGAGAGTGCCGTGGGCAAACTCGCCAGAGTTCTGCTTCCCGAAGAGGGCATCGTCGACATCGATCTCGGGGGGGAACCCGGCTCCGTCGGCCTTCTCCGAGGTGCGGCAGCCGCGGGTGACGTGGTCCACATCGAGTACGTGTCGATCGCGACCGGCGAGACCACGCAACGCGACATCGAACCGTGGCGGGTCTTCGCCGCGCTCGGGAATTGGTACGTGACGGCGTATTGCCGGCTCGCGGGTGGTGAGCGGATCTTCCGTGTCGACCGCATCCGGTCCGCTACAAGCACCGGGGCGACCTTCGACCCGCCCCGGGAGCCGCCCCCGGCTGGTGTGCGCTACACCGCAGGCGTCGATGACACCGTCGTGAGGATCGCCCTCGACCGATCTGCCGGCTGGGTCACCGACTACTACCCGGTTCGCGAGGTGTCGGGGGAGGCATCTGGCAGCGTCGTCGAGTTCAGTGCGTCGGATCCCGCCGTCGTGGCGCGTCTTTTGCTCCGGCTTGGGGGATCCGCGCGCCTCCTGGACGGGGGCGATGCTCCGCAGGTGCGCGCTTCGATCGAGAACCTGCGCTCGCGCGTCCTCTCGCGCTACGAGTGACTACACCGCAATATGGTCATTCAGGGGTCCCGGGAGCGTCCCGATAGGAGAAAGAGAAGGCGCTCACGACCGGAGACACTGCTTCATGACCACGATTCGCACAACCTGCTCCCTCTGCGGCGAGGTCGAGCTGCTTCCCGGAGAACTCAGCCTGGAACTCACCGCATTGAGCGGCACGGGGACCTACCTCTTCGACTGCCCGACCTGCGGTGATGCCCAACGCAGGCCCGCGAATCACCGGGTGGTGTCGATCCTCCTCGCCACCGGAGTCGCCTATCAGGTGATCGACGACCCCGATCGCATCACTGAGAGCGAAATCGCCCGATTCTCAGCCGCGCTCGACGGTGGCAACTGGATCGACCAGCTCCGCTGAGTCCTATCCGGCCTAGCATCGGCGCGTGTTCAGCGTCAGTCCCGCTGAGATTCTCACCATCGCCGTTGTCGCCCTTGTCGTCTTCGGTCCCCGCCGCTTGCCCGAACTGTCCCGCAAGGCCGGAAAGGCGTTGCGCGAGCTGAAAGACACCGCCGAAGACCTCCGCCGCGGCCTCGAACGGGAGATCGGCACCGACTCCGACCTCGGTGCGGTGCGCCGGGAGATGCAGTCCACGCTTGATCCCAGCCAGCCCGACCGCCCGGACCCGGCGCCGGGCACCGGGGAGCCCTCATGAGCGGGGGAGCGGCCCGACCGATCACTGCACACCTCGACGAGCTCCGCGGACGCATCGTCAAGGTGGGATTGGCTGTGCTGGTGGGGGCCATCGTCGCCTTCATCTACCGCAACGCCATGTTCGACGTGCTGGTCGCCCCCTATGAGCGCGTAGCGGCCGATCATCACCTCGTCTTCTTCCGTCCCACCGAGGCCTTTTCCCTGTTCATGCGGTTGTCGATGTTCGGCGGCTTCGTGCTGGCGAGCCCCATTGTGCTCTGGCAACTCTGGGCGTTCGTCTCGCCGGCGCTTTCAGGACGGGAAAAGCGATTCGTCATCCCCATCGTCTTCGCCCTCGCCGTGCTCTTCCTCGGCGGCATCGGCTTCGGCTACTGGTCGCTCGAACGCGGACTCGGCTTCTTGATCGATTTCGGCGGCGACACTCTCGAACCCGCGATCGGCGGTGACTATTACCTCTCGTTTGCACTGCGCTTTCTCCTCGTCTTCGGCATCGCCTTCGAGTTTCCGGTCTTTCTCTTCGCCCTCTCCATGGTCGGGGTGCTGGGGTGGCGCCGCCTCGCCGCCGGTCGTCGCTGGGCCGTGCTCCTGATCGTGACGGTGGGGGCCGTGATCACTCCGAGCGGCGATCCACTCACCCTGCTGCTGCTCTCCGTACCTCTGTACGTCCTCTACGAGGCGACGATCTGGATCGTTCGCTTCACCATTCGCAGGTGACCGCGAGGGAGTATCTCTCCGGACTTCCGTTTCCGGCCGACCGATTTCAGATCGAGGCCGCAGAAGCGATCGATCGGGGTGCCTCGGTGATCGTCACGGCACCAACCGGGTCGGGTAAGACCGTGGTGGCCGAGGCTGCGATTGCACGCGCGCTCGGATTGGGCAAGCGGGCGGTGTACACCACACCACTGAAGGCGCTGTCCAATCAGAAGTTCGGAGACTTCCGTCGAGCCCACGGTGACGACGCCGTCGGACTCCTCACCGGCGACAACTCGATCAATGGCAGCGCCGCAATCGTGGTCATGACCACGGAGGTGCTGCGCAACATGATGTACGCCTCCAGCCCCGATCTCGCCGGCGTGGGCGTGGTGGTGCTCGACGAGGTGCACTACCTCCAAGATCCGGAACGGGGCGGAGTTTGGGAGGAGATCATCGTCCACCTCGACCGCACCATTCCTCTCGTCTGTCTCTCCGCCACGATCGCCAATGCCGAGGAACTCGCCGACTGGATGCGCCAGCGCCGCGGCGATCTGGCGCTCATCGTCGAGCGCGAGCGACCAGTGCCGCTGGAGTCGTTGTACCTCGTCCGTGATCGCTGGGAAAAGGATGGACTCCGACTGTTCCCGGTGTTCCACGGCAACCGCCCCAACGAGCGTGTGGCCCGCACATTGCGCGCTGGCGGGCGGGGAGGCGCTCGCTATGGAACACCGCGCCGGTTCGAGACGGTCGAGTTGCTGCGCCGCAAGGGTCTCCTCCCCGCGATCTACTTCATTTTCTCGCGCAAGGGTTGCGATGATGCCGTCGAGTCGGTCGTGTCGCGCGGCCTCCGCCTGACCAGTGCCTCTGAAGCTGCCGCAATCCGAACGGCAGCGGCTGCGAGCACGCAGCACCTCGGGCCGACGGACCTTGCCGTCATCGGCTACGACCGCTGGCTGCGCGGCCTCGAAGCAGGCGTGGCACCACACCATGCCGGACTGGTGCCTGCGATGAAGGAGGTCGTTGAGCAACTGTTCGCCGCCGGTCTCGTGCGTCTCGTCTTCGCCACCGAGACTCTGGCCCTCGGGATCAACATGCCGGCACGATCGGTCGTGCTTGAGAGCCTGAGCAAGTTCACGGGTGAGGGTCACGAGATGCTCCAACCCGGCGACTACACCCAGCTCACCGGTCGCGCCGGGAGGAGGGGCATCGACGAGGCGGGCACCGCGGTGATCCTGCACTCCCCGTACGTGGAGTTCGAGCGCGCTGCCGGTATTGCCGGCCGGGGGAGCCATCCGCTGCGATCGAGCTTTCGGCCGAACTACAACATGGCGGTGAACCTGGTTGCCAGGTACGACCGGAAGAGGGCAGAGGAACTGCTTGCCGCTTCATTTGCGGAGTACGCCGACCAGCGACGCCGCAGCGCCCTCGCCGTCGACCTCCAGGATGATCGCTCCCGTCTCTCTGTGTTGCGCGCCGAAGCGGAGCATCCGGTCGTGGACGTGTGGTCAGTCGTGGACATGCCTCCCCAGAATCGCCATCGCGCAGCGATCGAGTTCGCCACTTTGACGACGGCGGGAGACGTTCTCGAGTGGGAGGAACCCGGCGGCATGGTGCGCGTCGCCGTTGCGGCGCGGGGTACCGGGAAGCGCCCTCGGCTGCTCACGATCTCCGCACACGCCGAATTGCGGAGGCTGACTCCCGAGCGTCTCCCGGCAACGATGGCACGGGTCGGTCGGATCGAACTGCCTCGCCCGTTCCGGCCCCGCGATGCCGCCTACCGGCACCGCGTCGCCGCCGTCCTCCTCGATTTCGCTCCGGGTGACCGTGAGGTACTCACAGCGTCCGCCGATCCGGAGGATGACCAAGAACTCGCACCCCATCTCGCCGCCGCTCGTGAAGCGCGGCGATTGGAACAATCGCTCGTGGCGCGGGAACGCCGGGCCGACACGCTCCCACCGGGCGTCGTGACTGCCTTCCGAGGCCTGATGGGACTGCTCGAGCGGCGGGGTTACGTCGTTGGGTGGCGCCTCACCGAGAAAGGGGAACGACTCCGCCGCGTCTACAACGAACTCGACCTGGTCCTCGCCGAAGCGGTCGAGTTGGGATGGTTCACCTCTCTGAACGGACCGGAGACCGCCGCCTTCGCCTCAGCCTTCACCTTCGAGCCCCGCCGCGACGCTGCCGAACTCACCTGGCCGCCTGTGCTGCGAGAACTGGGGGAAAAGGTCGCCCTGCTGTGGGAGGAGATCGTCACCGCGGAGCGTCACGCGAGGCTCCCGACCACACGGGCACCCGACCCGGGGTTCGCCGCCACCGCGATGCGCTGGGCTGCCGGAGCCACCCTTGCCGAGCTCTTTGCCGACGACGAGTCCGCCGCCGTCGGAGACTTCGTGCGCAACTGCCGCCAGTTGATCGACCTGCTTCGCCAGATTCGGGATCTCACCGATCCACCGTCAACCGGAGTGCGAGCGGCGATTCGCGGACTCGACCGCGGCGTCGTGGCTGCGGCGGGGGCGATCTGAACGGACTCGCCCTCGTGGGACGCGGTGTCCGACCCGGGTCACAGGATCTGGCTGGTCTGGACGTCCATTCGATCGCCGCGTTCCTCGCTCAACCCGCCGTTCGTGATCGTCTCCTCGTGTTGGGCTCGACAGCCGAACTCGTCGCCGTTGCCGCCGCCGCACCCAATACTGCCATCGCCTTCGGAGGTACCGGTGAACTGTTCCGACTGTTCGCCCTCGATCCGTCTCCGGCGGCGGCCCGCCATCGCCTCGAATCGGGAACTTCCTATCCGGCGGATCTCGGTGTTCTCGCTTTGGGAACTGTGTCCCGGCAGTTTCTCGTTGGGGTCGGAGCAGGCAGCCTCGCTGGTCCGGGTTGGCGAACGCCGTGGGGGCAGCGCCGCCGCCCCGTCGGAGTAGAGGGGCAGAGGGCGATCAAGGCCACGGCGCGTGGCCTGGTGGTGATGAACGCTCAGCACTGGGGACGATGGCACCTCGCTCCCCGTGCCGCCATCAACGATGCCCGGGTCGAGGCCCAGGTCTTCGATGGTGCGATGACCGCACTCCTCCGGCTCCGCCCCGCCCTCCGGCACGGCCTCCACGAGCGATCCAGGCTGGTGAAGCGGACGACCTCGGACCACTTCCGGGTGACGATTCCGGTGGACTGGGCGGTCAGCTGCGACGGCGTGGCGGTCGGTCGCGGCCCATTCACGGTGTCGCTCTTGCCTGCTGCGGTGACGCTCCTGGTGTGAAATCGCCGGGGGATATACTCCGCCCGCTCTCACCCCCTGAAAGAACCAATGGCACCCTCCAAGAACCGCGAATTCGACTCGACGAGTGATGACTGGGTCGACGACGCCGAGGAGACCGCGGAACTCGACGATCCCGAGATCGACGACGCCGAATTCGACGTCGAGGAGGTCGAAGAGGAAGAACTCGAGACTCTCGATGAGGAGATCGCCGCGGGGGCAGTCGTCGCCCCCGAGGTCGAAACCGAGGACGAGGGCGAAGCGCTCGACGAACTCGAGGCCGAGGAACTCGACATGCTCACCGCCGACGAAGAAGCGGAGATCCTTCCCGTCGACGAGGCGGAAGAGATCCGCAAGCTGCGCCGTGAGGCCATCGAGCTGGACGCCCCGGCCGAGACGGCAGGCAAGGGCGAGTTCGTCTGCCAGAACTGCTTTCTCGTGAAGCGGACCAGCCAGCTCGCCGACAAGCGTCGCAAACTCTGCCGCGATTGTGTCTGAGCACCCGATGACGGATCGGGCCACCGCGCGGCCCGCTTCCGCAGCGGACATTCCCGAACTCGAGCGGCTGTACCACCTGCTCGCCTCCGAGATGGAAGCGCTGCGCCCGGTATGGCCGCTCACGGACGGCCTGGCTCACCCCGTCGCCGCGACGCTGGGCGACATGCTGCAAGACCGAGCGTGGACAGTGCTTCTCGGACAGCTCGACGAGGTCCCCGTCGGTTTCCTGGCGTGGTGCGACGAATCGATGCTGCCCCAGGCTGGTGGGGATCGGATCGCCGCAGTGCGATTTCTCTTCACGGAACCCGAGGCGCGTCGCGTCGGCATCGGCGAGGCAATGATCAC
>JBBTKD010000011.1:0-3586 GCA_038059105.1 Actinomycetota bacterium
GTCACCGGTGCCGGACGCGGACTCGGTGCTCATCACGCCCGTTTGCTTGCCTCCCGGGGCGCCGCCGTCGTGGTCAACGACCCCGGGGTGGCCACCGACGGCACCGCCTCGGAGCAGCGTCCCGCCGACGAGGTGGTCGCCGAGATCAAGGCAGCCGGGGGAGCGGCCGTTGCCGACTACGGGTCCGTATCCGATCCCGTCGAGGCGGAGGCCATGGTGGAGAAGGCGGTGAGCGAATTCGGCCGCATCGACATCGTCGTCAACAACGCCGGGATCTTGCGCGACAAGGCATTTCACAACCTCGAGTGGGACAACCTCTACGCGGTGCTCGACGTGCACCTCAAGGGCGCCTTTCACGTCACCCGCCCGGCGTTCCGCCGCATGCGGGAACAGAGTTACGGCCGCATCGTGATGACGTCGTCCAATTCCGGTCTGCTCGGCAACTTCGGTCAGTCCAACTACGGCGCCGCCAAGATGGGTCTCGTCGGCTTGATGAACGTGCTGAAGCTCGAGGGCGCCAAGTACGACATCAAGGTCAATGCGATCGCCCCGGTGGCGCACACCCGCATGACTGAGGACATCCTCGGCCCGGTGGCGGAGAAGCTCGAGCCCGGCCTGGTGTCTCCGGTCGTCGCCTACCTGTGCTCCCAGGCTTGCACAGTGACGGGGGAGATCTTCTCGGTCGCCGGGGGGACGGTGAGCCGGATGTTCGTTGGGCTGACCCCGGGTTGGTTCAAGCATCCCGAAAAGGAAGGCATGCTCACACCCGAAGATGTCGAGGCGAACCTGGGGACGATCCGCGACCAGACGGGGTACATCGTCCCCGCTTCCAACCAGGAAGAGCTGCAGAAGATCGCCTCGCTCCTGTTCTCGTGAACCCGCCCGAAGCTGCGGGCGACAAGTCTGCGTGGCGAGAGTGGGCGCGCGCCGCGCGATCTGATGTCGATTTTGCAGCGGTGTCGCAGCGGATCGCGGCGGTGCTGGCGGGTTGGGGGGAGATCGGCTCGGGGGTTCGGGTGCTGCTCTACGCCCCGCTACCCGACGAGCCCGATGTCACGCCGCTGGCCTCACTGGTGAGTCCCTTACTCACGCGCACCCCCGAGCATGGACCGCTCACGATCCACTCGTTTGATGCTCCCCGAGAGCGCCATGTTTTCGGGTTCGCGCAGCCGAAGGCCGGAACCCCGGAGGTCCACCCCACCGAGGTCGACGTGGCGCTTGTCCCCGGGCTGGCGTTCGACCGTCGCGGAGTCCGTCTGGGGCGGGGAGGCGGGCACTATGACCGCCTCCTGGAGCTGCTGCGGCCGGACGCCTTGATCGTCGGCGTAACGCCCGCTGCATTGGTGGTCGACCAACTCCCTCGCGAGCTGCACGACCGACCCGTGACCCACCTCGTCACCGAGGACGGAGTGGTTAGGGTGCCGCCGATGTCGACTGCCGCCCGCGTCTGGATTGCCGGCGATCCGGATCCGGCCACCCGCGCCGAGTTGCAGGCGCTGGTCGATGTCGGCGACGAAGCAGGTCTCGCCGCCCGCATGGTTCCGCTCGATTTCGGCACGGCAGGAATCCGCGGCGAGGTGGGGGCGGGACCGGGACGGATGAACCGCGCCGTCGTGATCCGCACCACCCGGGGACTCGCCGACTACCTCGCGGGCCACGGCCGGGGTGGCGGTTGGGTCGAGGTCGGGTACGACGGACGCACCGACAGCCGTCGTTTCGCCGAGGACGCCGTGGCAGTGCTGCGCGGTGCCGGGTTCAGCGTGCACTGCTTCGACGGCGTCACCCCCACGCCCCTCGTGGCACACGCTGCCCACCGTCTCGGAGCCACCGCAGCTGTCGTCGTCACCGCCAGTCACAACCCCCCACGGGACAACGGGTACAAGGTGTACGACGCCAATGGCGCCCAGATCGTGCCTCCCGTCGACGCCGACATCGCCGCCGCCATTGCGAAGGTCGGGCCGGCGTCGGGTGTGCCCCGCATCGACAGCTTCGATGGAGAGTCGCCCTCGGTCGCTGAAGACGCCTATGTCGCCGACGTGCTCGCCTTCCGCGGGACTGCTCCAGTGTCGACCGAGGTGCCGATCGTCTACACCGCATTGCACGGCGTCGGTGGACCGCTGGCGATGCGCCTCCTCGGCGAGTCCGGACACCGCAACGTGACCCCGGTCCCCGAGCAGTTTTTCCCCGATGGAGCATTCCCGACGGTGGCGTTCCCGAATCCCGAAGAACCCGGCGCACTCGATCTGGCCGAAGCACTCGCTGCCCGCCGCGGGGCAGCGCTGGTGCTCGCCAACGATCCCGACGCCGATCGTCTCGGGGTCTCGGTTCCTGACGGTTCTGGGTGGCGCCGCCTCACCGGGAACGAGATCGGTGTGCTGCTCGCCGACTTCGTACTGGAGACAACCGGCGGTCCCGACCGCGTCGTCATCACCACGATCGTGTCCACGCCGATGCTCGCCTCCGTCGCCGCCCACCATGGTGCGGCCCACGCCTCAACGCTCACCGGGTTCAAATGGATCTGCAACGCCGCCCTCGATCTCGAGTCGGCCGGCAAGCGATTCGTCTTCGGCTTCGAGGAGGCCCTCGGCTACACCGTGGGGCCGGTGGTGCGCGACAAGGATGGGATGGCGGCTGCGGTGTGGTTCGCCGACCTGGCGGCGGGTTGCGCCGCCAGAGGTGAGACCGTGCTCGAGCGCCTCGCCCAACTGTTCGTGCGCGATGGCTTGTGGGTCAGCCACCTCCTCAATGTGCGGCGCGAGGGTCTCGGAGGTGTCGAGGAGGTCATGGCGGCTCTGGCACGGCTCGCCGGGGTGCCTCCTGATCAGGTCGGGGGAATCGATGTCGTCGCCGTCACCGACTACTCGCGGGGATCCGCAGATCGCCCCCGCTGGCTTCCGGCGACGCCCCTCGTCGAGCTCAGCCTCGGCGACGGTTCGCGTGTGCTCGTCCGACCCTCGGGCACCGAGCCGAAGCTCAAGATCTACGCCGACGTGCGGGCGACGGCGGGTTCGATCGCGGAGGTGCCTGCGGTTCGCGCAGACGCTCTTGGTAAGGCGCGCCGGGTGGCGGATGACCTGGCTGCTCGCATGGGGTTGGGGTGAGGGCGTTCTCCTCGCTTGTCAGTCGCAACCGTGGACCGGCGTTGCTGCTTGCAGTCAGCATGGTCTTCTTCACCGGCGTCGGCCTCGTGCGCGACGCGTGGTTCCTCTGGATCTACCTTCCGCTCCTGATCGCCTGCGTCGCCGTCGTCGTCGCCGTCGATCACCGCAAGGGACCGATACCGGGATCGCTCCTCTGGCTCTTGGTCGTCTGGGCTGGGATGCACCTTGCCGGTGGATTGCTCCCCAATCCGACCGGCGACTCGGAGATCCTCTACAACTGGTGGCTGATCGACGGGGTGTTCCGTTACGACCAGCTGGTGCACGGCTTCGGGATCGCCGCAGCCACCGCGGTCTTCGCCTACACCGCCCGGGAGAGCGCCCGCCCGCTGTTCTGGGGTTTCGTGCTGTCGCAGGTGGTCGGGCTGATCAACGAGACCGCGGAGAACGTCTTTGCCGCCTTCGTCGAGAGGTCGAACGTTGGCGAC
>JBBTKD010000012.1:0-1590 GCA_038059105.1 Actinomycetota bacterium
GGCGTTGCGGACTCCGTTGGCGACGTTGGCCAATTCCCGGGTGTCATGGGCGTCGCTGCTGATCGCAAAGACGACCTCGCGCCCGCGGGCGTGACGCAGCACCTCGACGGGGGCATCGAGGCGGTCGAGGTGGCCATTGATCTCGATGGCGCAGCCGGTCTCCGCCGCCGCCTCCAACACTGCATCGGTGTCGAGGTCGATGCCGGGGCGTTTACCGATCCGTCTCCCGGTGAGGTGACCGATCACGTTCACCGCGGGGTTGTGCATCGCGGCGATCACTCGTGCGGTTTGCTTCTCACGACTCAGGTTGAACGACGAATGCACGCTGGCGACACCAAAGTCGAGACCCGCGAGGAACTCGGCGTCGTAGTCGATCGATCCATCGGGACCGATGTTGAGTTCGGCACCCTGCAAGATCGTCATCGTCGGGTACTGCTCCTGCAGCCGGGCGATTCGCTTGCGTTGGGCCAGCAACTGCTGACGGGTGGCGCCGTTGATGGCGAGATCCTCACCGTGGTCGGTTGTGGCGACGTACTTCATACCCCTGGCTGCGGCCGCGGCGAGTATCTTGTCGAGTGAGTCGCGAGCGTCACCGCTCAGTGAGGTGTGCACGTGAAGGTCACCCCGCAGATCCTCCACCGCGATGAGGTCGGGGAGTTGGCCAGCCAGGGCGGCCTCGAGTTCGCCGGTGTCCTCACGGATCTCGGGCGGAATCCAGGGCAGGCCGAGTGCGGCGTACACGTCTTCCTCGGTGACCGAGGCGATCACCTTGCCGCCTTCGGCCTCGGCGAGGGCGTATTCGTTCAGGGTCCACCCGCGTTCGATGGCCATCTGCCGCAATCGGATGTTGTGCGCCTTCGACCCGGTGAAGTAGACCGCGGCCGCTCCAAACTGCGAGGGCTCCATCACCCGGACATCGATCTGCATGCCGGAGACGCTGAGGATCGCCGACTTGCGCGCTCCGTACCCGATCACCTCGCGGACAACAGGAAGAGTGACGAAACGCGCCATCACCTCATCAGGGTCGCCGGTCGAAACGACGATGACGTCGACGTCACCGGTGGTGTCACGGAAGCGACGCAGGCTTCCCATCGGCTCGGCGCGGATCACCCCGGGCACGCGGGACAGAGCTGCGACGACATCGTCGGCGACCCGCATCGCATCGAGGATCGGGGTGCGCTTCTCCTTGCCACCCACGCCGAGCCGATCCAGCGCGGTCTTGATGTTCTCCTCGGTCTTGGTACCCATTCCGGGCAGACCGCGCAGCGCCTGCATCTCGATCGCGGCTTTGAGGCCCTCGATGTTGTGCACCTGTAGTTCGTCGCGCAGCAGCAGCGCCGTTTTCGGTCCCACGCCCGGAACCCTGGTCAGTTCTACGAACTCGGCGGGAAACTTCTCCCGCAATTCTTCGAGTCGGGCGATGCGGCCGGTGTCGACCAACTCCCGAATCTTGGCCGCTGTGCTCGCCCCCACCCCGCGCAGCGCTTCGAGTTCCTTCGCCGACATTTCGGCCGCAGCGGTGTCGAGACCCTCCACCGATCGAGCGGCCGTTTCATAGGCCCGCACCCGAAAGGCATTGCTGCTCCCCTC
>JBBTKD010000013.1:0-12044 GCA_038059105.1 Actinomycetota bacterium
CTCGTATGGCCCGAAGTGCTGGACGTAGAGGCGACTCACGCCCAGGTCGGCCAGCGCGGACACGGTGTTGCGCACCTCGGTTGCCGTTCCGATGGGAAGACCCCGGTCCCGATAGCGGGTTGCCAGTTCTTCTGCGGTCCGTTGCCACGGATCGGCAGCAGCAATGCGGGCGAGGGTGCGCTCGTAGTCGGCCTGGTTCTCCCCGGTGATCACCGGGGACATCACGCTGATCGCCAGTTTGTCGGGGTCGCGCCCGGCGCGCTTTGCCGCATCACGAGCCCGCTCAATGCGCAGCGCCATATCTGCTGCCGGGCGAAACACGAAGTTGTATTCGTCGGCGTAGGTGCCCGCGAGCCTCGGGGTGCGGCGCTCTCCTGATCCGCCGATGATGATGCGCAGATTCGCCGGCCGGGGGAGGACCTCGGCCGCTTCGAGGGAGTAGTACGTGCCCTGGAAAGCGCCCTCTCGTCTGCCGAAGGCGTGGTGGAGGTAGGTGAGCGCCTCCTCCATCCGGGCGAACCGTTCGGGTTGATCGAAGAACGGGATCCCAAAGATCTGGTGCTCGAGTTCCATCCACCCGGTGCCGATGCCGAGTGCGAAGCGTCCCTTCGACATCTCGTCGATCGTCGCCGCCATCTTGGCGATCACCGCAGGATGCCGAAACGTGACGGGGCTCACCAGCACGACCAATTCGATACGGCTCGTTTCGCGGGCGAGTCCCGCCAGAGTGGCGAGCGCATCCGTGGCGTGAGGTCGGTCGATGCCACTGAAGGAGTAGTGGTCGGATCGGGCGAAGGCATCGAGGCCTGCGTCCTCGGCGAAACGTGCGAGGTCGAGCAGGGTCTCGTAGGTCATTCCCAGCTGCGGCTCTGTCATCAGCGCCAGTTGCATCGGATCCTCCGCGGTGTGTGGGACACACTTTGCCAGACGGCAGACAAGAGATGTCGTGTCACTAGCCTGCCGCCGGTACGAGGGGAGTACGGAGGCAACGATGAACTTCGCCTTCAGCGAAGAGCAGGAGATGCTGCGCGCCACCGCGCGACGCTTCCTCGATGAGAAGGCTCCCTCGACGGTCGTACGCAGGCTCATGGAGACCGACGAGGGTTTCGATCGTGCCCTTTGGGGCGAAATCGCCGCCCAGGGGTGGCAGGCGATGGCGATCCCCGAGCAATACGGCGGCGCAGGTTTCACCTTCCTCGAACAGGGCATCTTGATGGAGGAGATGGGGCGCTCGCTGTTCCCGTCGCCGTACCTGTCGTCCGTGGTGCTCGCCGCCGACCTCATCCTGACGGCCGGGACCGAGGGTCAGAAGACGGAGCTGCTCCCGGGTATTGCCAGTGGAGAGCGCACCGCAGCTCTCGCCCAATTGGAGGAGTCGGGCCGGTGGGATGCGACCGGTATCGGGATGGTTGCCAAGCGCGACGGTGGCGATCTCATCATCTCCGGAACCAAGTCGTTCGTGCTCGATGGTCACACCTCCGACACCCTGCTCGTCGCGGTCCGCACCGACGAGGCGTCGCGGGGAGAACAGGGTGTCAGCCTCGTCGTGGTCGACGGCACCGCGCGTGGTGTCACTCGTCGTCGCCTCGAGACCATGGACATGACCCGCAAGCAAGCCGAGATCGTCTTCGACGACGTTCGAGTCCCGCGCACCTCGGTACTCGGTGCCGAGGGCTCCGGCTGGCAGGCAATCGATGAGACCATGATGCGAGCGATCGTTGCGCTCGCGTTCGAACAGGTTGGTGGCGCGCAGAAGTGTCTCGACATGTCTGTCGAATACGCCAAGGTGCGGGTGCAGTTCGGGCGACCGATCGGCTCGTTCCAGGCGATCAAACACAAGTGCGCCGACATGCTCGTGCTGGTGGAGTCGGCGAAGTCGACGGCGTACTACGCCGGATGGGCCGTCTCAGAAAACGACCCCGAGATGTCCATCGCCGCCCCACTGGCCAAGTCCTATTGTTCTGAGGCGTACTTTCGCTGTGCGGCCGAGACCATCCAGGTGCACGGCGGCATCGGGTTCACCTGGGAGCACGACGCCCACCTCTACTTCAAGAGGGCGAAGACGAATGAACTGCTCTTCGGTACTCCGGCGCACCATCGCGCCATCCTTGCCGAACGGCTCGGGCTGTAGGCCTCAGCCGGCGGGGGGCATCGCCAGGAGCGTCGCGGCGATCTCCGAGATGGTTTCGGGTTCCAATTCCCCCGACGTACGTCCGGCGACGGTTCCGTCTGGTGCGACGAAGACCCAAAACGGGAACGCGTCGAGTCCGAAGGTGTTGCCGACGCTGAAGTCAGCGTCATCCACGATTGTCGGTAGGGCCCAGCCTTCCCGCTCGAGCCATTCCGATGGCGGGAAGTTGGGACGAGTCGAAGCAGTCGAGGTTGCGATACCGATGAGGTCGAGTCCTTCGGGGAGGTTGCCCGCCTCTATCCAGTCGACGACCACCGGCACCTCGGCCTGGCAGTGGCTACACCAGTGCGCCAGGAAGACGAGGATCTTGGGTCGACCATCTCGAGTGATGGTGACCTCGTCGCCGTCGAAGTTGCCCCCAACAACTTCGGGAATGGGGAGTCCCAGTGCGAGGTCGGTTCCATCGCTGGCGGGCGGAAGAGCAGTGCCGGTGACGACCGGTGCACCGAACTCTTCGACGGTGCTGCCACCGCTCATCGTCAGGATGACGGTGGCGATGAGGGCGACAGCGCCCACACCGATGAGCACCGGGATCAGCGAGAATTTCTTTGGGGCTTTCGTGGTCACGGTTGCGCGTCCTTCGGCTCGAGAGTGGGTTGGAGGTCGTCAGCGCTCGTCGATACCGCTGTCGGGCCCCTGTCGAGCAGCAGCACGGTGACGATGACGGAGAAGCACACGAACGCCATGAAGGCGATCGAAACGAGATCGAACTTCCACACCCACGCCACGCTGCATGGAATCAGCGTGTTGCATTCACCGACCTGCAGGTCCGGGAAGCGCTCGACCCCGTAGTGATACAGCGAGATGAGTCCCCCGATGCTGGCCAGGGGAAGGACGTAGCGGCGGATGCCGTAGTCACGGCGGACCATGGCGATGCCGAGGATCACCACCAACGGGTACATCGCAATCCTCTGGTACCAGCAGTATTCACAGGGAGGGAAGCCAGCGACCTCGGAGTAATACAGACTCCCGGCCATGGCGATCGCCGCCATCGCCCATGCGAGCCAGAGGCCCTGGCCATCGACGGAGAGCCTGATCGAGTCGTACACCCGGCGCGCCCTGCTCGAAACCAGCGCAAGGAGGCGCACCACCCAGATCGCCACCACGCATGCAAGAAGGATGAGTGCTCCCACCGCGAGAAAGGTGGAAACGGTGTCGACCGACATGCGGTAGAGGCTACCGGGATGGCGATGTCGCCCGATCGAATGCGTTGGCGGCGGGCCCCACAGGTACGATCCCGCCATGGGTGTACTTGTCGGCGGTGTGGTGCTCGCGGTCCTGCTGGTCGTGATGGTCGTCGTCTTCGCCTGGCAAGGTGTCCGCTCCCGCGGAGACGATGCCGCCGTCTACGTGATCGACGAGGCGGCTGACTTCGTCCACGGGCGTCTTGACCCGGCCACGGCTGCACGGGTATCCCGCTCCAAGGTCCGTCGGATTCTCGAATGGCAGATCGAGTACCAGCAGGTGGTGGCGCCCCGCGATGGCGTCCACTCCGTTGTCGGCAGTGGGGACTCGATCGAGTTCGTGCTTGCCAAGGCCGAGGAGCACGGCCATCCCATCGATCCGGTCGACGTCGCCGAGATCATCGCTGCCGACGTCGAGTACCTCGTCGCGATTCATGCCGTCGGGGCTCCGGCGGAAAAGGAGACCGCATGATCGTACGATGCGGCCGCTGCGGTTTGGGTTTCGACGTGGCGGGACCGGGTCGGGTGACGTGTCCGTCATGCGGCGTCGTCAACGAAGTCAAGGCGACCCGCCCGGTGGTGGCCGCTCCGCCCCCAATGCCCTTGGTTCCGGACAGTCCGTCACCCCGGGTTTCGTGTCCTGACTGCGCCTTTTCGTTCATCGTTGGTGCGGTGGACATCGCGCCATGCCCGAATTGCGGGAACACGGTTACGGTTGCGTACGAGAGCGAGGGAGAGGCGTGACGAAGAAGGATTGGGAGCAGGCGTACGCGGTCTCCCCGAAGCGGCGCGACCGCTGGCTGACCCTCTCGTTCGAGGATCTTCCTGGCCTCGGCCTACCCGGTGACGGCGCCGAGCCACCGGAACGGATCGGGTATCCGGGCGAGTTCCCGTACACCCGCGGGATTCACGCCACCGGATATCGCGGGAAGCAGTGGACGATCCGGCAGTTCGCCGGTTTTGCCGGTGTCGACGACACCAACGCACGGTTCCGCCACCTGCTCGCCGAGGGTCAACACGGGTTGTCGGTCGCCTTCGACATGCCCACCCTCATGGGGCTCGACTCGGACAGCCCGCTCTCTCTCGGTGAGGTGGGGCACTGTGGTGTCGCCATCGACAGCGCCGACGACATGGCTTCGCTCTTTGCCGACATTCCGCTCGGCGAGGTCTCGGTGTCGATGACGATCAACGGTCCCGCCCAGGTGCTGTTTGCCTTCCTCCTCGTGGCCGCCGAGGAGCAGGGTGTGTCGTGGGCTGACCTGCGCGGAACCCTGCAGAACGACATCCTCAAGGAGTACATCGCGCAGAAGGAGTGGATCTACCCGCCGCTGCCCCATCTGCGCCTGATCACTGACATGATGTCCTTCTGCGCAGAGCACGTGCCGCAGTGGAACACGATCTCGGTAAGCGGATATCACATACGCGAGGCTGGGGCGAACGCTCATGAGGAGCTCGCCTTCACACTCGCCGACGGGTTTGCGTACGTCGAGGCGGCGATGCGTGCTGGCATGTCCGTGGATCAGTTCGCTCCACGGTTGTCATTCTTCTTCGACTCACACACGGACTTCTTCGAGGAGATCGCCAAGTTCCGCGCCTCGCGTCGCATCTGGGCCCACTGGATGCGGGATCGCTATCACGCCGAGGACGAGCGCTCCTTAAAGTTGCGCTTCCACACCCAGACCGCCGGGGTGTCGCTCACCGCGCAGCAACCGGACAACAACGTCGTGCGCACCGCGATCGAGGCGCTCGCCGCGGTACTGGGGGGAACCCAATCGCTGCACACCAATGCCCTTGACGAGGTGTACGCCTTGCCGACGGAACGCGCCGCCGAGATCGCCCTGCGCACCCAGCAGGTGATCGCCGAGGAGACCGGTGTCGGCGACGTCATCGACCCGTTGGGTGGATCCTGGTTCGTCGAGGCGATGACCGATGCGATGGAGGAGCGAGTGGAGCGTCTGCTCGCCGAGATCGACCGGATGGGGTCCGGTTCGATGCTCGACGGGGTGTTGCGCGGCATCGAGGACGGCTGGTTCCAGAGCGCTCTCGCTGACTCGGCATACGCATTCGAGAAGGCTCTCGGTTCCGGAGAGCGCACCATCGTTGGCGTGAACAAGTTCGCCAACCCCGACGAGGACCAGCTCGACATCCTCCGCATCGGCACGGAGGTCGAGATGATTCAGCGCACACGCGTCGCCGCGGTGAGAGCGGCGCGGGATGAGTCGGTGGTTACCGCGGCACTCGACGCACTCACGGCTGCGTCGGCGACCACCACGAATCTGATGCCGCTCCTTGTCAACGCGGCGCGAGCCAGGGCGACCGAGGGCGAGATGACCGCAGCAATGAAGACCGTCTTCGGGGGCTACCGGGAACCGCCGCGTGTGTAGAAGGGGCCTCACTACGATTCCAATCCGAATCATGAAAACCCTCCGTATCACCATCGCCCTATTCACCCTGCTCGGGGTCGTTGCGGCATGTGGGGACGACGGGACCGGCACCACCTCGGGCACCGGAGTGGTATTCGGGGAAGGTGAGATGCCTCCGGCGTTCCCCGAAGATTTCCCGATTCCGCCGAACGCAGTGATCGGCTCGACCTTGATCAACCCGGTCAACCATCGCAGTGAGATGTCGCTGCAGATCGATGCCGAGATCACGGCGGCGGTGCAGTTCTTCAACGTCGGCCTGGTCAATCAGGGCTTTGTGGTCGAGTCCTCGGAAGGCTCGCCGATCACGTGGACTATCACCTTTAGCCGCGGTGAGTTGACCGGGGACATCGTTTTCCAGACGCAGGGCGACGTGTCCCAGGCCGTTGTCGCCGTCAACGCATCCTGATGCGACTGCGGAGATTCGAACACCACAGGTTCATCGGGCTGCGCGACTCCATGGCCGTGTACGACACCGACGACGCTGATCAGGCTGCGAGCCTTTCGGCGATCCTTCCCGATGCGCTCGAGCGACTGGCGGTCACCACGTTCGGTCCCGACACACTCGCCGAAGCCCGCAACCGTGGGTTTCACGCGCTCTAGATCGCCCGCCCTCCGAGGTGGGTGGCGACCAGCGCTCCGACCCTGCTCTCCCGCAGGAGGAAGAAGTGGTCGGAACCGGTGAGCACCGCAACGTCGGCGCCGAACACGGCGGCGTAGGCCTTTATCTCGTCGATGCTGGCGAATTGATCACGGTCTCCGATCACGATGAGTCGCCGCCCCGCCGCCAGGTGCATCGGATCAGGGGCGGCCGCCCCGCGGTAGGGACGGATGCCGGGGGCAATACCAGCCCACGGCAGTGTTGAGCCCGTTTCAGCCTGCCAACTGAGTGACACAGAGGCGCCGAACGACCACCCCATGACCCCGAGTGGGAGACCGGGATGAGTAGCCGATGCGAGCGCCACCGCGGCAGCAACGTCGAGCACCTCGCCGGATCCACCGCCCCAGGTTCCCTGCGAGGCTCCTACGCCGCGGAAGTTGAACCGCAGGACCCACAGCCCGGACGCAGCGAGCGCCTTGGCCACTCCTCGCATCAGTGGGGCGTTCATCGTGCCGCCGTCGAGGGGATGGGGGTGGCAGAACACCACACAACCCGCGGCATCCCCGACGGGCGATGACCACACCCCCTCGAGGACGACGCCGTCGGCGGTCTCGATCATGCGGCGATCCGCAGAAACCAGACCACCGAGGCGGTGAGGATGACCAGTGCTGTGATGAGTGCGGCGAGGATCAGGTGACGGGTCTGCACGGGGTCGCGAGGGTACCGAAGTGCGGCGGATCGACCTCTTGGTTCGGTGTGCGAGGAGCATCTAGGCTTTGCGGCACCCACGGGAGGCTTTGTGTACGACGTCGCGATCATCGGTGGCGGACCGGGCGGATACTCCTCCGCCCTCTACGCACACAACTTCGGCCTCTCGGTCGTGCTGGTGGAAAAGGCTGAAGTGGGAGGAACCTGCCTGCACCGTGGGTGCATCCCCGCCAAGTCGTGGATTCACACCGCCGAGGTGTTTGCCGAGGTCGCCGAGGCCGCCACATTCGGCGTCATGACCTCCCCGCCGCAGGTCGACTGGAGTCGCGCCCTCGCCCGCAAGCACGCGGTCGTGTCCCAGTTGCACAAGGGCCTTCTCGGGCTGCTCAAGCAGCGCAAGGTGGAGATCGTTGCGGGCGTCGGGCGACTCGCCGGACCCGGGTTGGTGGATGTCCTCGATGCCTCCGGCGCCTCGCGGCGACTCGAGGCGCGCAAGGTGATCATTGCCACCGGGTCGGTGCCTCGCAGCATTCCTGGTTTTGAGCCCGACGGGGTCCGCATCGTCACGTCCGATCACGCTCTCGATTGGCCGGCTCGTCCGCAGCGCGTCGCGGTGATCGGTGCCGGTGCCATCGGTGCCGAGTTCGCTGGCCTCCTCGCCGAACTCGGCAGCGAGGTTCACCTGTTTGAGGTCTTCGATCAAGTGCTTCCCGGTGCCGAACCCGAGGCATCGAAGCTGTTGACGCGGATCTTCACCAAGAAGGGCATCCAGGTGCATACCGGTGTCACGGTCGATCCACCGATCCAGACACCGACCGGCGTCACGCTGACGTTCGCCGGACAGTCCGTTGAGGTGGACGTCGTGCTCGTCGCCGTCGGCCGGGCGCCGCTCACCGCGGGTGTCGGTCTCGAGGAGGCGGGAGTTCGCCTCGACCGCGGCTATGTGATCGCCGACAAGAAGACGATGCTCACCGATGCGCCTGGGGTGTATGCGGTAGGAGATATCGTGGCCGGGACGCCGCAACTCGCCCACGCCGGTTTCGCCGAGGGCATCGCGGCGATCACCCACATCGCCACCGGGAGTCCTGCGCCGGTCGACTATCGGGCGATCCCGCTCGTGGTGTACACCATCCCCGAGGTGGCCTCCGTCGGCATGACCGAAGCGCAAGCGAAGGCAGCCGGTGTGGACGTCGTCGTCACCGATCACGGCATCGGCGGAGCGGCTCGCGCCATCATCAAGGGGCAGACCCAGGGCCTGGTGAAGATTCTCTCCGAGCGCGGCGGGCCCATCATCGGCGCCACCGTCGTCGGGCCGCAGGCGGGTGAGCTCATCCACGAACTGATGTATGCGGTGGGCTGGGAGGCCCTGCCGGCGGAGGCCGCTGCGTTCGTCCATGCCCACCCCACACTCGCCGAGGCTGTGGGCGAGTCGCTGATGGCCGCATCGGGGCGGAGTCTGCATTGATCGAGGCGAAGGGACACGCCGCCGAACTCACCTCGGCCGAACTGCTCGCCATGTACGAGTTGATGGTGACCGGACGCTTGCTGGAGACGCGGCTCCACACGATGTACCGCGGGGGTCGGTTGCCAGGTGCGGTGTACCCCGGGGTCGGGCAGGAGGCGGCCCAGGTTGGTTTCGTCTCCGCCCTCGAGCCGGACGACATCTTCGGACCGACCCACCGTGATCTCACCGCACAGCTGACCAAGGGCGTCACGCTCGAGGAGGCCATGCTCAACTTTTACGCCAAGGCCACAGGACCGAGCAAGGGCCGCGATGGCAACACCCACTTCGGTGTGCTCGACAAGGGCGCGCTGATGGTGGTTTCCCCGCTACCGGATGCCTATCCCGTCGCCATGGGTGCCGCCCTCGCCTTCAAGCAGCGCGGCGAGCGTCGCGTCGCTCTCGCCGATTGCGGTGAGGGTTCGACTGCCACGGGAACGTGGCACGAGGCGGTCAACATGGCTGCGGTCCTGCGGCTTCCGATCGTGTTCACGATTCAGAACAACCAGTACGCCTACTCGACGCCCAACGACGGCGAGTTCAACCTCGCCTACTCCGGGCACCGTGCCGACGGATACGGGATTCCCGGTGTGGTCGTTGACGGCAACGATCTGCTCGAGTGCTACTCGGCGGCGCGTGAGGCGGTCGATCGGGCGCGCAACGGGGAGGGTCCGACGCTGATCGAGGCCGTCACCTTCCGTCAC
Source organism: Actinomycetota bacterium (assembly GCA_038059105.1). Taxonomy (GTDB): domain Bacteria; phylum Actinomycetota; class Acidimicrobiia; order Spongiisociales; family UBA11373; genus UBA11373. Next base: position 9,310 of record JBBTKD010000013.1, read on the forward strand.
TTCGGCCACGCCGGGCACGATCCGGCCGACTACGTCAAGCCGGACGAGCGCGAAGCATGGATGGCGCAGGATCCGATTCCACGATTCGAAGAGTTTCTCGGTACCAGGGGACTGCTCGACGAGGCGCGACGCCAGGCGCTCTACACCAGGGTTGAGGACAAGATCCGTGCGACGATCGACTGGGCGCAGACCCAGCCCGACCCCGTACCCGCCGACGTTCTCACCGACCTGTTCGCACCTTCAATCTCCTTTGGTTCGGCACCCGGTGAGCCCGAGGGCGAACCGATCACGATGCTCGACGCCATCAACCAGGCACTCGACGAAGAGATGGGGCGCGACGAGCGAGTGTTCATTCTTGGAGAGGACGTCGGGTCGTTCGGCGGAGCGTTCAAGGTGACTGAGGGCTTGTTCGCCAAGTACGGACCCAACCGTGTGATCGACACGCCGATCGCCGAGTCGGCGATCATCGGCGGTGCCGTCGGTGCGGCGTTGATGGGCCAGCGACCAGTTGCAGAACTGCAATACGCCGACTTCATCTACCCCGGTCTCGATCAGTTGTTCACCGAGGCCGCCAAGTATTTGTGGAAGGCGGGTCGATCGGTTCCCATGGTGGTGCGGGGACCAAGCGGGGCCGGGCTGCGGGCGGGTCCTTACCACTCAATCAGCCCGGAAGGCATGCTGTCGCATCACCCCGGCATCAAGGTGGTGGTACCGAGCACGCCGACAGCAGCCAAGGGCTTGTTGATCGCGGCGATCCGTGACCCCAACCCGGTCGTGTTTCTCGAGCACAAGAAGCTCTACCGGAGCGTCAAGGAAGCCGTTCCCGCTGGCGACTACGAGCTTCCCCTCGGTCGCGCCCGTCTGGTGCGCGCCGGCGACGACGTGACCATCGTCACGTGGGGAGCGATGGTCCTCACGTCGATGGAGGCCGCGGAGCGTCTGGCGGTCGATGGGATTTCCGTCGAGATCCTTGACTTGCAGACGATCGTTCCGCTCGACTGGGAAGCCGTGTTCACCTCAGTCCGCAAAACATCCCGCCTCGTCGTCGTCCAGGAGGACGTTCCCTTTGCGTCGGTGGCTTCCGAGGTCGCCGCCAGGGTCGCCGCCGAAGCTTTTTGGGACCTGGACGGTCCGATCCTGCGGGTGACGCCGCCGCACACACATATCCCATATGCCGCCATCCTGGAGGACGCCTTCGTACCCCAGGTCGCCGATGTCGTCGCCGCCGTCAACACACTCGCCGCGTTGTAGGAGAATCACCACATGTCGCTCACGGTCAGCATGCCCCAACTCGGCGAGACGGTCACCGAAGGCACCATCCTGCGGTGGGCCAAGAAGCAGGGTGACACCATCCGTGAGGATGAGGTCCTGCTCGAGATCTCTACAGACAAGGTCGACACTGAGGTGCCCTCGCCCGCGTCGGGCACCATCCTTCAGATCCTCGTTGCCAAAGGTGCCACCGTTGCCGTGGGCACGCCATTGGTGATCATCGGTGAGCCCGGCGAAGCAGTGGGCGCTCCCGCCGCTCCCGCCGCCGCTCCGCCGATGCCGTCCACGCCTCCGCCTCCACCGCCACCACCGCCCCCACCTCCGCCACCGCCTCCACCTCCCGCGATGTCGGCGCAGATCGTGACCGCCCAGGTGATCCCTGCTGCGCCGCGGATGGATGCACCTTCGGCGGCGTCGGGAGATTCGGGGATGCTGTCGCCCGTGGTTCGGCGCCTGGCCGCAGAACATGGCGTCGATCTCGGGCAGGTTGCCGGCTCCGGTACCGGCGGAAGGATCACGCGTCGCGATGTCGAAGAGTTCGTCGCCTCCGGAGGAGTCAGCGCTCGTCCCGCCGCGGCTGCGAGCACCGTTCTCGGGCGCGGCATCCAGGATCTCATCGTGCACGAGCCCGTCGATTCGGCGCTGTTTACTCCGGCAGCCCCTCCGGCTCGTGCGGCCGCCGCAGCCGCGGCTTCGGCTCCGACGGTCGCGGCCGCTCCGGTCGCTGCGCCACCACCGGTGCGGACCGGCGAGGGCGACGAGGTTCAGAATCTGTCGCGTCTCCGGGTTCGGATTGCCGAGAACATGATTCACTCACAGCAAACTGCCGCCCACGTGTGGACCTCGGTCGAAGTCGACTTCGAGCACCTCGAGCGGGTGCGGAGCAGACACAAGGAGGCGTTCAAGGCGCGCGAGGGCTTCTCTCTCACCTACCTGCCGTTCATCAGTCGGGCGACGGTCGACGCGCTGATCGCCTTCCCGGTGGTCAACTCGAGCTTCGACCTCGAGAACAAGGTGCGGACGATGCACGGCACCGTGAACCTCGGGTATGGGGTGGACCTCAACGAGGAGGGTCTCGTCGTGATGACGGTGCGCGGCACCGACGGACTGCGGCTGCGTGGCATCGCCCGTGAGGTGCGCCGTCTCGCCGAGAAGGCTCGCAGCGGCAAGATCGAGCCGGATGATCTCGCCGGTTCGACCTTCACGATCACCAATCCCGGACCGTTCGGATCGTTCATGTCGGCGCCGATCATCAACGTGCCCAACGTGGCGATCCTGTCTACGGACACCGTGGTCAAGCGGCCCGTCGTCGTCACCGATGGCAACGGCAACGACGCCATCGCCATCCACCACATCGGCTACTTGGGCATGTCGTGGGATCACCGGGCATTCGACGGGTCCACCGCTGTCATGTTCCTCAACCGCATCAAGCAGAGCATCGAGACCTGGGACTGGGAGCAGGAACT
>JBBTKD010000013.1:12144-14603 GCA_038059105.1 Actinomycetota bacterium
TGAGGGTGCGCTGGCTCGGCCGGCTGCCCTACGAGGAGGCATGGGACTTACAGCGCGCCATCCATGAGGGGCGCGTCACCGGCCGGACCGAAGACGACTACCTGCTCCTCCTCGAGCATCCCCACGTCTACACGATCGGACGCTTCGCCTCGGGTTCGAACTTGCTCGTCGCCCCGGAGCGCGTGATCGCGGCTGGTTGCGAGATTCATCACGTCGATCGCGGCGGTGACATCACCTATCACGGTCCCGGCCAACTCGTCGGGTATCCGATCCGCCATCTCGGTGATCGCGCCGAAGTCAGCGCTCATGTCCATCGCATCGAACAGGTATTGATCTTGGTACTCGCCGATCTCGGCATCACCGCATGGAGCGAGGACGCGTTCCCTGGGGTCTGGACGGATCAGGGGAAGGTGGCTGCGATCGGAGTGCGCACCTCGCGCCGCGTGACAATGCACGGCTTTGCCCTCAACGTCTCGACCGACCTGGAGTGGTTTGGCGACATCGTTCCCTGCGGGATCGAGCGACCGGTGGTCAGTATCTCCGGGTTGTTGGGAAGGGCGGTGTCGATCGAGGAGGTCGTCGATCTCCTCGTTCCTCGGTTCGCTCTCGAGTTTGGCTACGAGGACGTCGAGGAGCAGCGGGCTGCGTTTACGCGTGGTACGGGCCGTGCCGTTCCGATCTTCGAGGTCGATGAGTTGGTGGCATGCGGGACGTTCTCACCCGAGGCGGCCTCGGTGGTTCCGGTCATGAGTCGGGGGCGTTTGCCCGGCGAGCCGGAGAAACCGGAGTGGGTAAAGGCCCGCATGGACCTCGGTCCCGGCTATCGCGAGTTGAAGCGCCTGGTCGAAGGACTGCAACTCAACACCGTGTGCGAAGAAGCGGGCTGTCCCAACATCTCGGAATGCTGGGGGAGTGGGACTGCCACCTTCATGCTCCTCGGCGACGTGTGCACCCGGGCCTGTGGTTTCTGCGATGTCAACACGGGTCGCCCCGGTGCGGTGGATTGGGATGAGCCGAAGCGTGTCGCCGAGGCGGTCGCTCAGATGCGACTTGAACATGCGGTCCTCACCTCGGTGAACCGCGACGATCTCGCCGACGGGGGATCAGAGGTCTTCGCCAAGACGATCGCGGAGATTCGGGATCGGTTGGCCTGTGATGTCGAAGTGCTCATCCCCGACTTCAAGGGTGATCGAGTGGCTCTTCAAACAGTGATGGATGCCGAGCCCGATGTGCTCAATCACAACACCGAGACGGTGATCCGCTTGCAGCGGGATGTGCGTACCGCAGCCAACTACGGACGGTCGCTGGCATTGCTGGCACGGGCGCGGTGGATGCGGCCACAGTCTTTGATCAAGTCCGGTCTGATCGTGGGTATGGGGGAGAGAAAGGACGAGGTGCTCGGAGCACTCGCCGACATGCGGGCAGTCGGTGTCGACATCGTCACGATCGGCCAGTACTTGCGACCCACGGCGCGTCACCGCAAGGTCGATCGCTACGTGCACCCCGACGAGTTTGCTGAGTATCGCTTTGTTGGGGAGGGCCTGGGATTGCGCCACGTCGAGAGCGGCCCGCTGGTGCGGTCCTCCTATCACGCCAAGGAGGCGGCGGTTGCGAGGGTGTGAGGGGGGACAGCGACGTCAGGAGCCCCTCGGGGCCCCTGACCTCCCCGGTTCGCCTCCCCAACGCTTCCCGCCGGAGGAGCCGATCGGGGAGCACACCCCCATTCCTGTCACACCCGCGTCGTACCTTGTCGCAATGGAAACGATTCGAACCGACAGTCTGCACTGGGCCGTCGAGCATCCGACAGACGAATACGTCCGGGTGTGTCGTGAGATCACGATGCTCCAGGGACACGCCGCGGAGTTGCTCGGGGAGATCGACCGCGATCGGGCGTATGAAGCCGTCGGCTACCTGACCTCGACCGCCTTCGTTCGGGACACGACGGGGGTATCGAGTACCGAGGCGCGCCGTCGGGTGCTCGAGTCCCGGGCGCTTCGCGAGCACGACATCCTGCGCGAGGCGTTTACGTCCGCAGAGATCGATCGTCCCCGCGTTGGGATGTTGCTCCATGCCGCTGGCGTTTCGCCCGAGCTATTCGATCGTGATGAGGGAGTGCTGGTCAAGACGGTTGCGGGCCTCTCGGTCGCCGACTCGCGGCGGGCGATCGACTACTGGTGTCAGGCGGCGAACAAAGAGGCGGCCGCCACCAACGAGCGTCATCTCATCGACCAGCGTCGGCTCTCGATTTCGACCACCTACGGAGGCATGGTTCGACTCGACGGCGACCTCGATCCCGAGTCCGGGAAGATCGTCCTCACCGCCATCCAGTCACTGGTCGAACCCAGCCAGCTCGACCCCACCGACACGCGTTCGCTCGCTCAGCGTCGCGCCGATGCTCTGGTCGACCTCTGCAACGATCACCTCGAGCACGGCGACACCCCGGTTTCGGGTGGGGTGCG
>JBBTKD010000014.1:0-3972 GCA_038059105.1 Actinomycetota bacterium
ATGAGCCGCACGCTGTTCACCAATGGGAAGATCTTCGACGGGACCGGCGACAAGGTGTCTCCAGGAGACGTCGTCGTCGAGAACGGTCGGATCCGCCAGGTCGGAACCGGACTCGACGGCGACGAGAAGATCGACCTGGGAGGACGCACCCTGCTCCCCGGCTTCTTCGATTGCCACACCCACGTGATGATCTCGCACATCAACCTGTTCGCCTTGCTGCAGACCCCGTTCTCCATCGCGTTCTATGAAGCGGAGAAGAACCTGGCGGCGACCCTCGGTACAGGGATCACGTCGGTGCGCGACGCTGGCGGGGCGGACCTCGGTGTGAAGACCGCCGTCGAGACCGGGATGATTCGAGGTCCGAGGATGCAGATCTCGCTGGGGATGCTCAGCCAGACGGGAGGTCACGGCGACGGATGGATGCCATCGGGACAGCACATCCGGCTGCTCGCCGTGCATCCCGGGGTGCCCGACACCATCGTCGACGGGCCGGAGGAGATGCGCCAGAAGGTGCGTGAGCTCATCCGCATGGGTGCCGACGTCATCAAGGTGGCGACTTCGGGCGGGGTGCTTTCTCCCCGCGACGATCCCCGCCACGCCCATTTCACACCCGAAGAACTTGGTGTCCTGGTGGAGACCGCCAGCGGCCTCGGAAGATGGGTGATGGCACACGCCCAAGCGACTGACGGCATCAAGAACGCCATCCGTGCTGGCATCCGCTCGATCGAGCACGGCATCTACCTCGACGACGAGGCCATCGACATGATGCTCTCCCGGGGCACCTACCTCGTGCCGACGCTGGTTGCTCCCACCGGAGTGATCAAGGCAGCTGAAGCAGGGGCGGCGATTCCGGAAGCGTCGGTGCGCAAGGCTCGTGAGGTCGTGGAGATCCACCGGGCATCATTCGCTCGGGCTGTGGCTGCAGGGGTGAAGGTGGCGATGGGCACCGACAGTGGTGTCACCCCCCACGGCGACAACCTCGAGGAACTCGCCCTGATGGCCGCGGGCGGCATGAAGCCCGCCGCCGTTCTCCGCGCGACGACCGCGGTCGCCGCCGAATGCCTCGACGTCGCCGCCGACCGGGGAACGATCGAGGAGGGCAAGCGCGCCGACCTGACGGTGCTCGACGGCGACCCCTTCTCCTTCCTCGGAATGCGGGGTCGGGTGGCCGCGGTCTATCAGAACGGGGCCTTGGTAGCCGGTGGTGTCTGAGTTTCCCCGAAAGTCTGGCAAGCGCAGCACCCCCGCTATCGTGGCACTCGTCAACATCCGTTCTGGAGATACCTCACCCGTGGAAGATCACACCACCACCCGACGGGCCACTCGTCGCCCTCAGGGAACCCTGACCGTCCTTGCAGTGTCCGAGGAACCTTGCATTCGGACCGAGGTTTTCCACTTCAGCACCAGCGCCGGTAGCCAGTTCTGGGATCTCACCGAGCTGACCCGCGAGGTGGTCGCCCGCTCCGGTGTGCGACACGGTCAGGTGACGGTGCACAGCCTGCACACCACGACGACCATCGTGCTCAACGAGTCCGAAACTGGTTTCCTCAACGACTTCCGTCGCTTCATCGATGCGCTCGTGCCCGTCGAGGGGTACTACGAGCATGACGACCACGCCCTGCGCACGGAGAACCTCCAGGAGGATGAGTTCCGCAACGGTCACGCCCACATCCGGCAGCTGCTCGTCGGTAACGCCTCCGTGACCATCCCGGTCGTCGACGGCGAAGTCCTCCTCGGAACCTGGCAGAAGGTGCTCTTTGCCGAATTCGACCAGGCGCGAGAGCGCCGAGTCGTGGTGCACGCGCAAGGGATCTAGCGAGGGCCACGCGTGTCCCCGCCTGCGGCGGTGGGAGCAATGGGCAAAGTCGGTCGCCTGCGGCGACCTCCGCAATGGGCAATAACGCGGCAAACAGGGTTCACTCCTCAGCCCGCCACGAAGATGAGCATGGGCGGAGGTCGGTCGCCTGCGGCGACCTCCGCAATGGGCAATAACCGGACCTCGCTAGTCGTGCTCGTTGGTAGGTGTTCCCTTTCGAGTACTGATCACCCAGGATGCCCACATGAGAGATCTCTCCAAGTCCGCTGTGCTCGCCAGAGCACGCCAGCTCGCAGCTGAGAGTTACCGCCTCTCTTCATTGTTCCCGTCTTCCGAGAGATACGGAATGACGTCCCAACTTCGAAGGGCGGCGGTATCGATCGTCACCAACATTGCCGAGGGTCTCGGCAGAGGCACTCAAGGGGACTACGGCCGGTTCCTGCGAATCGCCTCCGGTTCCGCCGCCGAGGTCGAGGTGCTTCTTGACCTCTCCGTCGATCTGGATCTCGTCAGTAGAGAGAGAGTCAAGAGCGTCCGAGGCGAGGTCAGAATCCTACGAGCCCAGATGCAGCGACTGGTCCAAGCAATCGCATCACCTCGTGACGCAGCAGGTGAGAGACACCCGAGATAAGACTGAGTCCGGTTATTGCCCATTGCTCATTGCCCATTGCCTCATTGCCCATTGCCCATTGCTCATTGCCCCATTGCCTCATTACCAATTGCCGTTTCCCGCGAATCCCGCTCCACCCCGACCCCTATCCTCCAAGGAATGCCCGCAACGATCGTGGTCGGCGCGCAGTGGGGTGATGAGGGCAAAGGCAAGATTGCAAACTTGCTTGCCCAGGATGCGGACATCGTCGTTCGATATCAGGGTGGCAACAACGCCGGTCACACCATCGTCATCGGTGATGAGACGTTTGCGCTGAGTCTCATCCCGTCCGGCGTGATCTACCCGAACGTGACGCCCGTGATCGGCAACGGATGCGTGGTGGACCCCGCCGTGCTGCTCAAGGAGATGGACATGCTGCGCGCCCGTGGCATCGACCCGTCCAATCTCCGACTCTCCACCAATGCGCATCTGATCATGCCGTATCACCGCAAGCTCGATGCGGTCCGCGAGCGGTACCTCGGCAAGGAACAGATCGGCACCACGAAGCGCGGCATTGGACCCGCCTACCTGGACAAGTTCGCCAGAGTCGGGATCCGGGTTCAAGATCTCTACGACCCGAAGATCTTCCGCGACAAACTCGAGGCGGTGGTCAAGGAAACCAACAAGGTTCTGGTCAAGATCTACAACCAGCTGGCCTTTGACCCCGGCGAGATCGCTGACGAGTACCTCGGCTACGCCGAGATCCTCGCCCCATATGTCGACGACACGGCACTCTTCGTGTGGCAGGCGATCCGCGATGGCAAGAACGTGATCTTTGAAGGGGCTCAGGGGGTGCTGTTGGATGTCGACCACGGCACGTACCCGTTTGTGACTTCATCGAACCCGACCTCGGGTGGTGCGCTCACGGGAGTCGGTGTCGGGCCGCGCGACATCGATCGGGTGCTCGGGCTCACCAAGGCGTACGTGTCCCGGGTGGGCACGGGTCCTTTTCCTTCGGAGCTGTCCGATGAGATCGGCGAGACGATGGTTCGAGTCGGTGGCGAGTACGGCACCGTCACCGGGCGCCGCAGACGGTGTGGTTGGCTCGACGCCGTCGCCCTTCGCTATGCGGTCCGTGTCGGCGGCATCACCGAATTGGCTCTGATGAAACTCGATGTGCTCTCCCAGTTCGCCACCATCCGCATCGCCAACGCCTACGAGTGGGAGGGTGTCACGTATCCCGAGTTTCCCCGCCAACAAGGCGTGCTCTATCACTGCTCGCCGGTGTACGAGGACCACAAGGGATGGAGCATCGACATCTCGGAAGTACGCCAGTGGGCGGACCTCCCCGAGACCGCTCGAGACTACGTCGAGCGCGTCGAAGAACTCGCTGGGGTTCCGATCCGCTTGATCTCTGTCGGTCCACAGCGCTCCGCTACGTTTGGGAAGCCATGATCGAGCGCTACTCACTCCCCGAGATGGCGGCGATTTGGTCCGAGGGACACCGTCTTGAGCTTTGGCAAAGGATCGAGGCGCTCGTCGCCGCGGCGTGGGCAGTCGAGGGAAC
>JBBTKD010000015.1:0-2557 GCA_038059105.1 Actinomycetota bacterium
TTCTTGGCGGGAGCGATCCTCACCGGCCAGTTGATGGCGAACTTCCTCTCCAACTCCGGTGGTGCGTGGGACAACGCCAAGAAGTACATCGAAGAGGGCCATCACGGTGGCAAGGGCTCACCGGCGCACACCGCGGCGGTGATCGGCGACACCGTGGGCGATCCGTTCAAGGACACCGCTGGCCCGGCGCTCAACCCGCTGATCAAGGTGATGAACTTGGTGTCGTTGCTGATGCTGCCCGCGGTGATTGCGATTCGCGACAGCAGCTCGCGCTTCATCGTCGCCGGCGCAGCACTGCTCGTACTCGGCATCGCCATCTGGTGGTCGAAGCGCGCACCCGTCGGAATCCCGACAGGTGCTGCTGCCGACTGAGCCAGCCCAACACGCGATCCTGAGCAGGGTCCTTTTGCCCTACCGGTGGCGATCGCGGAGTGGTCAACTCACGACTCAGGATGCACTCGCGGGGACGGCGCGGCCGTCCCCGCATTATTACCAAGGAGGGGTTGGAGATGGGTCGTCGCGTCAGGCTTCGCCAGTCGATTGTTGTCGTCGTGCTTTCGATCGTCGTCAGTGCCTGTTACAGCGTCTCGGGGGTCTCGCAGGACGAGGTCAGCGAGCTGGACAGCCAACTGACGGACCTCCAGGGCCAGGTGGAGGAGTTGCGCACCGATCTGCGAGCCGCCGAAGCAGCACTCGAACCCTCGGTCGTGTCCGCCATCACCCTCTCCGAGTTTGCGATCCAAGGTGACCTTGCGGTGGCGTCCGGGGATGCGACGTTCAACATCACCAACCTCGGCGCAGTGATCCACAACTTCAACATCGAGGGTGTCGGGGTGTCACCGGACGTCTCCGGCGGCGATACCGTCGTATGGGAATCCGGCACTCTCTCCGCCGGTACCTACGCGGTGTTTTGTTCGATCCCAGGTCACCGCGAGGTTGGCATGGAAGCCACGCTGACCGTTGACGGGTCAGGTGTTCCCACCCATGAGCAGGACCCCGACTATCAGGCGATGTCCGACGCCATGAACGCCTCGATTCTCGCCTACCCCGCGGAGACCACGGGCGTCGGCAACCAACCCCTCGAGCCGCGCATCGCCGCCGACGGCGCCAAGGAGTTCGACATCACCGTGTCCATCATCGATTGGGAGGTGTCACCCGGCCGCATCGTGCAGGCGTGGGCTTACAACGGGATGGTTCCGGGCCCGATGATCCGGGTGGAGGTCGGGGACCGGGTGCGGGTCAATGTCACCAATGACCTCCCCATGGGCACCGACGTCCACTTCCACGGTGTCGGACTCCCCAATGCCATGGACGGTGTGGCGCCGCTGACCCAGCCGCTCATCGAGCCCGGAGACGTCTTCACCTATGAGTTCGTGGCTGAGAGGCCGGCAGTGGCGATGTATCACGCCCACCACCACGCCCAGATCCAGGTTCCCAACGGTCTGTTCGGGGTGTTCATGATCGGAGATGTGGAACTGCCGCGGGGCCGGACCATCTCGGGGATCCCGATCCCCTTGGACCTCGAACTCGCTGCTGAGATTCCCATGGTGCTCAACGACGCCGGCGTCATCGGCTACTCGCTCAACGGTAAGTCGTTCCCGGCAACCCAGCCGTATGTCCTCCAGACGGGTGACTGGTATCTCGTTCACTACTTCAACGAGGGTCTCCAGATTCATCCCATGCACCAGCACCAGTTCGTCGGACTGGTCGTGGCCAAGGACGGGATCCCGCTGGAAAGCCCGTACTGGATGGACACGCTCAATGTCGCGCCCGGGGAGCGGTACTCGGTGCTGATCCAGGCGACCGATGCCGGGGCGTGGTTGTGGCATTGCCACATCCTCACCCACGTCGAGTCCGCGGAGGGCGTGTTCGGAATGGTCACCGCGGTCATCGTCCAGGACGGGTGAGGCGGCGGTCCGCGCCAGCCATCGCCGCGAGCCCCGAGCCGACCATGGCGGTTTGCGGCGAGATCCTGGCCTTTCGGCCCTAGATCGGCCGCTCCCGACGCGATGAACTCAACAAATGTTCGTGCAGTACTACGGAATGGTGGAACGGCCCTTTTCCGAGGTGGAATCCGATCTGCTCTCGATCGGCGACGCCCTTGCCGAGTCGGCCGATGTCGCCTATCGCCACGGCGAAGGTCTGCTGGTTCGTCTTCGGGGCGGTGCCGTTGCCAAGACCGTGATGCTCGACCTGCGGACACCGGTGCGGGGTGCGTCGCTGACGACGCTTCCGCTGGAGTGGTGGGCAACCGGAACCCCGGCCCTCTTCCCCAAGATGGAGGCGGAGCTGACCGTGGCCGATGTGGGGGGCTCGCTCACCCAGGTGCAGTTCCAGGGCACCTATCAGCCGCCGCTCGGTTCCGTCGGTCGCATGCTCGATCGTGCGGTGCTCCATCGCTTCGCTGAGGTTTCCGTCAAGGATTTCGTCGACACGGTCATCGGGCTGCTGTCGCCGCCCGCGGTCGAGTAGCCCCGCACCGCGCCGGTGCACGGTATCTCCAGGGCCGAATGACCCCCGCGACTAGGGACTTCTACAAGTGGTCTTGCTGAGTGGA
>JBBTKD010000015.1:2657-4650 GCA_038059105.1 Actinomycetota bacterium
TCGATCCGAACGACCCCGTGGTGGACACGGCCACCGAGTACATGTACCAGATGGCCACCATCGGGTATCACGTCCTCAACGGTACGCAGACCATCGTTCTCACTGAGGACAAGGAATACAACGGCCAGGTCTACGCAGCGGGCGAGTATCAGTTCGAGGTCGAAGGCCGCTACTACAGCGAGTTCGACCGAAAGCACCCGATCGAGGGCCCAGCGCGCACCCAGGCGTGGTCGCCACTCGCCTTCGGACTGATGGCCCAGCTCGGCGTTGGTACCACCACCGCTTACACACTTCAGTTGGCGCTCGGTCTCACCGCGCTCTTCGCAGCGCTGGGCGGCACGATGCTGCTCACCGGTCTCGGCCTGGTCTGGGCGACCCGCTCGGAGAAGGCTGAGGTCAAGGCCGCCTGACCCGTGTTCGAACGCAGATCGGCCCCCGGGTCAACTCCCCGGGGGCCGAAACATTTGGGAGTTCAGGCAGGGTTGCGGTGGCGCCTCTCGGCGGAGCGGACGATGCGGCGCGACATGAGCCGGAAGATCGGGCCGTGGAAGGGGAGCAGCACCCACCAGTAGATTCGGCCGATCAAGCCACGGGGGATGAACCGGGCCGACTGGATGAGGCGGGTACCTTCCTCGGTGTCGTCGACCGTCCATCCCAGCCAGGCCGTGCCGGGGACCTTCATCTCCGCCTGCAGCAGCAGGCGATGGCGAATGGGATCGACGTCGACCACGCGGAAGAAATCGAGTGTCTCGCCGGGACGCAACTCCTCCGGGTGCCGTCGTCCGCGGCGGAGCCCGACGCCGCCGATCAACCGGTCGAACCAGCCCCGGAACTTCCACGTCCAGTTCAGCGCGTAGTAGCCGACATCGCCCCCGATCCGCGACACCGCCCAAAACACATCCTCGGTTGACGCGGTGGACATCACAATCCGACGGTCGGTCTGCACCTTGGCGCCGGCCCACAGGGGGTCGGTGGGAAGTGGCGCTCCGGGGTGGGTGACGGCATCGGACCAGCGGGTCTCCACCTCGTCGTGTGAGATCTTCTCCAGCGCCCGATCGAGGGCCACCCGGTATCCGGCGAGTTTCTCGGGTTCGAAGCCGGGCGGCGATGGCCGCGTGACGACGACGTCGTTGCGCAGGCTCTCGATCAGTGGACGAACGATGGTCTTGGGAAGCGGTGTCGACATCCCGACGAAGTAGGCGGACAGGTGGGTACCGGCCAGCACCGGCGCCGGGATCACCAGTCGTTTGCGCAGCCCGGCCGCCGTCGCGTACTCCTGCATCATCTCCTGGTAGGTGAGGATGTCGGGGCCGCCGATGTCGTAGATGTGGTTGCCGCCCTGCCGGCCTTCCGTGACTGCCGCGATGAGGATCGCCAGCACGTCGCGGATCGCGATCGGCTGGCACCGGGTGCGGAGCCACCCCGGGCGCAACATGATTGGCAGGATCTCCGTGAGGTGGCGAATCACCTCGAAGGAGATCGACCCGGAGCCGATGATCACCGCGGCGCGGAGCTCGGTGACCGGGGTCTGCCCAGAGGCGAGGATCCGGCCCACCTCATGACGGCTGGTCAGGTGCCGGGAGAGCTGGTCGTCCTCGGAGCCCAGCCCTCCCAAGTAGACGAGGCGGTCGACCCCGGCGGCTGCCGCGGCGTCGCGGAAGGTGGTCGCAGCGACTCCATCAGCCTCGGGAAAGGATCGCGGCGACTCCGCCATGGCGTGGATCAGGTAGAAGGCGGCGTCGCACCCCTGTACTGCACCAAGGACGGCCTTGGGGTCGGTGGCATCGGCCGCCACCAACTCGACGCGTTCGCGCCACGGGTCGAGACGCAGCCGGTTGGGATCCCGCGTCATGCAGCGCACCTCGAAGCCACGCTCGAGGAGTCGGGGAACGAGTCTTCCGCCGACGTACCCGGTGGCGCCGGTGACGAGGACCTTCATGGTGCGACTCTATGGACAGCCCCGAGGTCGGAACACGGCCATTGGTCACAGGAG
>JBBTKD010000016.1:0-6459 GCA_038059105.1 Actinomycetota bacterium
CCTCAACTGTGCGGGACTTCGTGGCATGGTTTCGAGGGAGACCAGCCATCACCGCCGGCGCACTGGCCCTCGGTGCGGCGGCATTCTTCCTCTTCATCAACGACAACGACACCCCTGCTGGTGACGAGGGCACGACCACCACGACCACAGTGCCAGGCTCGACCAACCCGCAGGTGGGAGCCCTTCCGTCATGCGACACCGCACCGACCGACGGAGAGTTGGCGGCCGTGGTCGGAGAGGGTGGGACCCTGGCCGGAGTAACCGCAGCGTCTTGGCCCGGTGGGCCGATCATCGCCGACCCGATCTTCCACGTTCGTTGCGACGGATACGGCGCGAGCGCATGGCTCACACCGATGCGTGATGATGCCTTTCAGGTGCTGTTCCCACGCACATCGATTTTCCTGGCAGGGCCCGGAGAGGTGGTGACCGACCACAGCGGTTCGGTTCCCGACGCCGTCACCGGCCAGACGGGAGCCTCCATGACGCGCTGGATGTTCCCTTCCAACCTCTATCTCCACCCTGCTTCTGCGGCCATTGCTCCATTCTTCGAGTATGAGTGCGCCAGCAAGACGATCACTGGCATGGGCACCGCTCAGAACGGATTGGTAACGGGGTCAGGCCCACTGTTTCAGTTCGGGCCGTGCGCCGCCATCAGGGTGTACGACATCTTCGACGGTATGGCGACTCCATACGCCAGCAATCCCTTTCCCGATTTCGTCGTCGGGTCTGAGGAAGCGGACCTCGACCTCGCCGCGATATCGGACCCATGGGCGATGAGTCCAGTCCTGGCTCCGCAAAGCCTTGCGAACTCGCTGTTCCCGGCGACCTTGATTCGGGAGAGCTTCATCGGCGCAACCCCTGCCGGAGATTCGTGTGTGTGGGGGGTGACGCCTGGCGCCGGCACCGGTGTGCTCCGCACGACCGATTGCAACGGATGGGACTACTGGGCGATCCCCCAATTCACATCCAGCGGCCACCCGGGATCACTCGGGTCGGGTGGTCCGCAGATCGTGGCCTCGGGCATGGGGACGACCGATGCCGCAGCCTCGTACGCGGCCATCGGTCGTCGGCTGTTTGCCAACACCGTGTACCACTGTGGCCCGGGGAGGTTGGCATACACGGTCTGCGCCACCGATGGTTCGGTCGTTCCCGAAGGTCCGTGGACGCTCGTGCAGGTCGCGCTCGGAGAGGCAATTGACCTGGAACCCACCGCGGATCTCACCGTGGGTGTCGGCTTCGACGTGGACGGGAACGCCGCGACAGGCGACGCCTTCGGAGCTGGAGAGTCGGGCGGTGTCGAGGTCGAGTATCAGATCACCGGGAACACGGATGGCATCTGGACCCTGAGCCGTTCCGATGGAGCGGCGACCACGGCGCGGGCGCTCCTCGCCGACAACTCGATCACGCTGGTGATCTCATCGTCAGAACTCGGCGCCGCGACCGGCTATCGGACCTACGCAATGGAAGGCGCCAACGGCACTGCGCTGCCCGCGGTGGGGGCAGCGCCGATTGCTGCGCCTCTCTACCCACTCCCGGTTGTCACGGTCGTCGAGGAAGGTGGCACGGCGACAACGACAACCGTGGCAGCGCTGACGCCGACCGAACAGGTCACCGCGTTCCTGGTCGAATTCAATACGGCACTCGCCGACAGTGACGTCGACTTCCTCGTGGCCCGTCTCCACCCGGCGGTGTTCACCCTCTTTGATGAAGAGACGTGTCGGAACTTCGTCGAGAGCGACATCCTCGCCTTGAGCCAGTACCAGTTGACGGGTGCCGTCACCGGCCCCACGGTGACTTCGATCGGGGGCCAGGAGGTGACCGGATATCTCACCGCCCCGGTGAGCTTCGTAATCGGAGGCGAGACCTTCCAACAGGAAGGCGCCTTCGCCCTTCTCGACGGGCAGGTGTACTGGTTCACCCAGTGCGAGTAAAAGGTCGGCGGCCGTTGGCCGCCTCCCTCAATTCGCAATACGCAATACGCCAGAGCGCTCCCCTGACTCTTTGATGCGCCTGGCTGAGGACTGAAGACTGATGACTGGCGCCTACGGCGCCTTCATCGCACAAATCCGGGGCAGGGTGCGATAACGCTCGGCGAAGTCGAGGCCGTAGCCGACCACCCATACGTCGGGGATGTCGAAGCCGAGGTAGTCGATGTGGACGTCAACCTGGGCGCGGTCGGGTTTGCGCAGGAGCGTGCAGGTCGTCAGCGATGTCGGCAGCCGCGCTTGAAGCAGCCGGATCAGATACGACAGGGTATGTCCGGTATCAACGATGTCCTCGACGATGATCACATGCCGACCCCCGATGTCGTGCCGCACGTCGAGGATCAAGCGGACCGCACCAGGATCTTCACTCTCCCGATCGCCATACGACGACACTGAGATGAACTCCACGCGATGCGGGATGGTGAGCCGACGGGTCAGGTCGGATAGGAACATGAACGAACCCTTGAGTACGCCGATCAGAATGAGATCGCCCTTGTGGCGATAGTCCTCGTCGATCTGAGCCGCCAACTCAGCAACCCGATCCTTGATCAGGTCTTCGGAGATGAGCGTGGTAAGGGTGTCGCCCACGCGGTCGAGAGTAGTGGAAGGCGATCTGGTCGCCCGATGGAAGGGAAGCCAGGGGCGAGGGGCGAGGGCGGTGCTTGTTCCACGGCTCCGGTGTCGGTTGCTCACCACCGCAGTCGGAGGTCGCTGGCTGATGCCTGATGCCTGATGCCTGATGCCTCTCCTCATTGACACGCCTCTCCTTCCCTGCGAAAGTCTCCTCCGGTTTTCTCAGGAGGCTCGCGATGTTCAGGAACCCGACTCCCACCCGTTGACCCGGGGCGTTTGTCAGACCTGACACGCGGCCCACCGGGCGGCGGGCACCAATCTCACACCCCTCCTCTTTGGCGCGTCTGCGCCCATTCGATCCAGGAGCCGCATGATCCCGGTACGCGCCTATTGGCGCCTTCTCAGAAAGTACCTCCGCCCTCTCCGAGCCAGGGTGCTGGTTCTGTTCACCTTGCTGCTGACGGGGATTGCCTTCCAGGTCATCAATCCACAGTTGATCAGGGCATTCATAGACGGCGCTACCGAGGGTGCCGACCTTTCCGAACTGATGGCGCTCGCCGCCGGATTCGTGCTTCTCGCCGTCGGATATCAAGCGCTGAGCGTGGCCGCCACCTACTTCGCGGCGCATGTGGGTTGGTCTGCAACCAACGAGATGCGGGTCGAACTTACCGAGCACCTCCTCGAACTCGACCTCTCGTTTCACAAGACCAAGACCCCGGGTGAACTCATCGAGCGCGTCGACGGCGACGTCACCACCCTCTCCAATTTCTTCTCCGCCTTTGTGGTTCAGGTGGTCGGCAACATGATCCTGGTCATCGCGATCGTGGCGCTGATGTGGCGGGAGCATCCCCTTATCGGACTCGGTATGACGATCTTTGCGGTGCTGGCGATGGCCTTCATGGTGAAGATCCAGGCGATCGCCATCCCCTGGTGGCGCGAAGTGCGGGGCAAGCGCGCTGCCTTCTTCGGATTCCTCGGCGAGCAACTCGGTGGAACCGAGGACATCAGGGCGAACGGTGCGGTGCCGTACATGATGCATCGCTTCACCAAGATCCATCGCGAGTGGCTTCCGCTCGAGGTCCGTGGCCGGTTCGGTTTTTCGCTGCTCTGGTCGTCGTCGATCGCGGTCTACGTGTTCGGACTCGCCCTGGTGTTTGCTCTCGGGTCATCTCTCGCCAAGGACGGAGCCATGACGATTGGTGCGGTCTACCTCGTATTTCATTACACGGAGATGATCCGGCATCCGATCGACCAGATCCGGACGCAGATGGAGGACCTCCAGAAGGCCGGGGCGGGTATCTCGCGCGTCGAAGAGTTGTTCGCTGCGACCACTCACCTCCCCGAGACCGGAACGCGCAACCTTCCCGCGGGTGCTCTTGCCGTTGACTTCGACGCCGTCGATTTTGCGTATCGCGACGACGCTGACGAGATCGTGCTGAAGAATCTCGACATCCACCTTGCTCCGGGACGAGTCCTCGGAATCCTCGGCCGCACCGGCTCCGGCAAGTCGACGGTTGCCCGGCTGCTCACCCGGCTCTACGACCCGATCACCGGTTCGATCGCCATCGGTGGCATCGAATTGCGCGATGTCGACCGCACTGATCGTCGGGCCCGAATCGGAATGGTGACCCAGGAGGTGCAGCTGTTTCGGGCCACGATCCGCGAGAACCTCACCTTTTTCGACGACACGATCTCCGAGGATCGCGTATGGGCAGTGCTCGTCGAACTCGGTGTTGGCGATTGGGTCAGATCGCTCCCCCAAGGTCTCGACACGACGCTCGAGTCGGGATCCGGCGGAGTGTCGGCGGGACAGGCCCAGTTGCTCGCCTTCGCCCGTATCTTTCTGCGTAACCCCGGTGTCGTGATCCTGGATGAAGCCTCGTCGCGCCTCGACCCCGCCACTGAGGTGCTCATCGAGCGCGCAGTCGATCGGCTCCTCGACGAGCGCACCGGGGTGATCATCGCCCACCGTCTTGCGACCGTCGACAGGGCCGACGACATCCTCATCCTCGACCGCGGCGAGGTGGTCGAGTACGGGGCGCGCACCGACCTTGCCGCCGATCCTGAGTCCCGGTTCTCATCTTTGCTGCGCACCGGAATGGAGGAGTTGCTCGCATGAGCGTCGAGCCCCTCGATACATCCAACGTGCCCACGGCGCGACTCGGCTGGGGCATGATTACCCAGTATCGACAGCGGTATGCGATCAACGTCTTCATGTGGGCGTCGATGTGGGTGATGCCGATCATCCCCGCGGTCATCACGCGTGTCTTCTTCGACTCGATCACCGGCGAGAACACCGACCCTCCTTCGATCGTTCTCCTGGTGTCGATCACCGTCGCCTACGCCATCGGACGGATCGGGTTCGTCATCTTCGGAATGTGGAATGACGTCCACTTGATGTTCCGGGTCTCGACGCTGCTGCGCCGCAACATCCTGCAACGCATCTTCGAGCTGCCCGGCGCGCAGTCGATGAAGGAGTCCCCCGGCGACGCCATCAGCCGCTTCCGCGACGACGTCGACGAAAACGTCGAGTCGTTCTCGTGGACGGTGGACATGGTCGGTCTTACCCTGTTCTCCGTCGTCGCCATCTGGATGCTCGTCTCGATCGACGGCTGGTTCACGCTCGCGGTCTTCGGTCCCACCGTGGTGATCGTCTACATCGCCGCTGCGGCGCGGCGCCGGGTCAAGCGCTACCGCGAGGCAACTCGCGAGGCGACCGGGCGGGTGACCGAGGCGCTGGGCGAGACGTTCGGGGCCGTCCAGGCGATCAAGGTCGCCGGCGCCGAGGGCTCAATGATCAAGCACTTCCGTCGTTTGAGCGACGAGCGCCGAGCTGTCGCGGTCAAGGACAAGGTGCTCGAGTCGATGCTGGAGTCGCTGTTCTGGAACACGATCAATGTCGGTACCGGGATCATCCTCGTGGTCGCCGCCAGCGCGATGCGGTCCGGTGAGTTCACCGTCGGAGAGTTTGCGCTGTTCATCTACTTCCTCGGGTTCGTCGCCGATGCCGTGTTCTTCCTCGGGTTGTTCATCGCTCGCTACCAGCAGGCAACGGTCTCGTTTGCCCGGATGCTGGCGCTGATGGGTGGCGCCGAGCCGATGCGCCTCGTCGAGCACCGTGACCTGCAGTTCGAAGGTCCCCTGCCCGAACCCGACGTGGTGCCCCCGCACCTCGCTCCCCTCGAGCGGCTCGACATCGACGACCTCACGTTTGCCTATCCGGGTACCGAGGACGGGATCAAGGACGTGTCGTTCTCCGTTCCCGCGGGATCGTTCACGGTGATCACGGGTCGCGTCGGAGCGGGCAAGACGACCTTGCTTCGCTCGATCCTCGGATTGGTAAAGGCCGATGGAGGGACGGTCTCCTGGAACGGCGAGATCGTCGAGCAACCCGACCGGTTCTTCATCCCGCCAAGGTCGGCATATACCCCGCAGGTTCCGCGCCTGTTCTCGATGAGCCTCATGGAGAACCTGCTGATGGGTCGCACCGATCCTGTCGAGGTCGTGGCTGAAGCGGTCGACGCCGCGGTCATGACACCCGACGTGTCCGAGATGCCCCAGGGTCTCGACACCATGGTCGGACCTCTCGGCGTGCGCCTCTCGGGTGGGCAGATCCAGCGATCGGCGACGGCCCGCATGTTCGTGCGACGGCCCGACTTGCTGGTGTTCGACGACGTGTCCAGTGCTCTCGATGTCGAGACCGAACGAATCCTGTGGGAGCGGCTCTTCCGCGACAGGTCAGGCGTCACCAGCCTCGTCGTATCCCACCGCCGTCCTGCCCTCCAGCGCGCCGACCAGATCGTGGTGATGGAAGCCGGCCGCATCGCCGCGGTCGGAAAGCTCGACGAGTTGCTTCTGAAGAGTCGCGAGTTCCGCGCGCTCTGGGAGGGGGAGGGCGGCT
>JBBTKD010000016.1:6559-12707 GCA_038059105.1 Actinomycetota bacterium
CTTCCCGGTCTGATCAACACCCACCACCACCTGTACCAATCGCTCACGCGGGCGATCCCGGGGGCGCAGGACGCGGGACTCTTCTCCTGGCTCAAGACCCTCTACCCGATCTGGGCCAAGCTCAAACCCGAATCGGTGCAGGTCGCCACCACGGTCGGGTTGCTCGAACTGGCCAAGTCGGGTTGCACCACAGCATTCGATCACCAGTACCTGTGGCCGAACGGATCGGGGATCGCCGATCAATTCGCCGCCGCCGACGAGGTGGGGATCCGCTTTCACGCCGCGCGGGGTTCGATGAGCCTCTCTGAGAAAGACGGCGGTCTCCCCCCCGACTCGGTGGTCGAGACCGAGTCGGCGATCCTCGCCGACAGTGCCGCCGCCATCGACGCCTTCCACGATCCGCATCCCGGTGCGATGCGCCGCGTGGTGCTCGCCCCGTGCTCTCCGTTCTCGGTGACACCAGAGCTGATGCGCGAGTCGGCGGCCCTGGCTCGCTCACGCGGCGTGCGGCTCCACACTCATCTCGCCGAGACCCAGGACGAGGAACGCTTCACGATGAAACAGTTCGGAGAGCGTCCGGTCGACTACGCCGACGAGTTGGGATGGCTTGGTGACGACGTCTGGTTCGCCCACGCAGTATTCATCTCAGCCGATGAGATCGCCCGCATGGCGAGCACCAGCACGGGCGTGGCGCATTGTCCGACCTCGAACATGCGACTCGCCTCGGGGATCGCCCCGATTGCCGCATATCGCGCTGCTGGAGTTCCGGTGGGACTCGGGGTCGACGGCTCGGCGAGCAACGACGGTGGCAACGTGCTCGCCGAGGCGCGCCAGGCGCTGCTGCTGGCGCGCCTCGCCGCATCTCCCGGTCTCGGAACCGGAAAGCTCATGACCGTTCGCACTGCATTGGAGATCGCCACCCTTGGCGGTGCCGCGGTATTGGGTCGCGATGACATCGGATCACTGGAACAGGGAAAACAAGCCGACTGCTTTACGCTCGACCTCAACCGGATCGAATACGCCGGTGCCCTCCACGACCCGGTCGCTGCTGCGCTCCTGGCGTCACCAACCCCGGCACGTCATGTCGTCGTGCGCGGGAGAAGAGTGATCCACGACGGACACCATGTATCGCTGGACGAGCGTGCGCTCATCGAACACCACAATCGCTTCGCCCGAGAGTTGGTGCAGTGAGACGGTTCTGGAAGATCATGCTGGGTCTGGGGCGATGGAAGACCATCGGCGAGGTGCCACCGCTCCGCAAGATGGTGATCATCGGTGCCCACCACACCTCCAATTGGGACTTCCCGGTGGGGATGCTGGCGGCACGGGCACTCGGGCTGAAAATCCGCTTTCTCGGCAAGCACACACTGTTCCGACCACCCTTCGGATGGTTCTTCCGCATGCTCGGCGGCATCCCGGTAGACCGTTCACGACCGGGCGGGATCATCGGCCAAATCGTGACGGCATTCGAGAAGACGGATGACTTCGTGCTGGTGATCGCACCCGAAGGCACCCGCAGCCACCAGCCCTACTGGAGGTCGGGGTTCTACGAGATCGCCCGGGCGACCGGTATGCCCGTTGTCCTCGCCGCGCTCGACGGTGGGCGCCGCGAGGTGCGGATCGGTCCCACGATCGAACTCACCGGCAGTGTCGGTGTCGACATGGACCGGATTCGCAGGTTCTATGCCGACGTGCGCGGTATCAAGCACGAACGCGCCGGAGTCGTTCGGTTGCGAACCGAAAAGACTTCTTAGGGAACATCGCCGGTGCGGAGGCCGTGCTCATGCCGACCGGGAACGGGACGATGCGCCGGATCCTCCAGGATGAAGCCACCGCCCTCGTGCAGCAGGATCGCGCCGTAGGCAGTGGCGAGGTGGTCGGCGGTGAGCACCATTGGCGGAGGCCCGAACGCAACCACGCTCCCGGCCAGCAGGACCGCCCAATCCCCCGCGGCGGCCTCGTTGAGGTCATGCGAGGTGAGCACCACGGTTCGCCCTGATGCCTGTTCCTCGTGGAGAACGTCGTCGATGGCTTTCGCCGATACGAGATCAAGACCGGTGAGCGGCTCGTCGAGCAGCAACAGGTCATGCTCCTGAGCGATCCCCTGTGCGACGAAGACCCGCTGTCGCTGTCCTCCGGACAACTCGCGGAGGTGACGGTTAGCGAGATCGGCGATTCCCATCCGCTCGATGGCTGAATCCACGGCAGCGCGATCCGCGTGAGTCAGTCGTCGATGGGCGCCGACGGTGGCGTACCGACCCATGGTCACCACCTCGCGCACGGTCACCGGAAGGGCCTCATTCACCTTGGTGGCCTGAAGCACGTAGGCGATCTTGCGATCCCCGACCACGTCGATGCTTCCGGCAACGGGAGTGATGAGTCCGGCGATGGCATGGAGCAGGGTGGACTTCCCTGAACCGTTCGGTCCGATGAGAGTGGTGACGGCACCCTCAGGGATGGTGAACGACGATTCGGCGAGCGCCACCGTCTCGCCGTACCGGAACGACACCCCAGTGGCCACGACGGCACTCAGGCGCATTCGGCGCACCGGCCCTCGATCTCGAGGGTGTGGCCTCCCGGTTGGAAGCCGGCGCGCCCGGCGATCGCGCCGACCAGACCGGCGATGCGCCCCTCATCCGACCGCGACACCGCAACGTCTTCGACGCCGCCGCATTCGGTGCACACCAGGTGGTGGTGATGTCCGGAGAGCCATTCCGCCGGTTCGTAGCGGGTGACGCCGCGGCTGCCATGGTGCGGGATCAGCACCCCGGCCTCTTCGAGAACGGCGAGTGAGCGGTAGAGAGACGACACCGGAATCGAGCGACGCAGTCCGTCGTCGAGTTCGGCGGCGGACCGCGGACCACCGGAACGCAGCAACTCCTCGATCACAGCCCGCCGTATCGGTGTGAATCGCACCCCGGCTGCGACCAGGCGCTCTTCGATGTGTTTGTCGATCCGCTTTTCGATTGCGATGCCAGCACCTCAGAGGTATCGTGTCGCATCAGGTTAGGAATGATTCTCATTTTCGTCAAAGCGCTGAGAATTCCGGTGCTCGTCGTGCTGCTGTTCGTGGCTTCCTGCGGGACCACAGCCAGTCGCGATGGTCTGCTGGTGGTGACGACCACCACGATCCTCGGCGACCTCGCCTCCGCGGTCGCAGGAGATGGCGCCGACGTCGAGGTGCTCATCCCGATCGGTGTGGACCCGCACGACTACCAGCCATCGTCGCGACAGATCGCTCTGCTTGCCGACGCCGACCTCATCGTGCTGAACGGGCTGGATCTCGAGGCCGGTCTCGATGATGCGATCTCCGGTGCCGTCGCCGACGGTGCCACCGTTCTCGAACTGGCGCCGCTCCTCGATCCACTCCCCTTTGCGGATGGTGAGGGACTCGATCCCCACGTGTGGCTCGACCCGGTTCGGATGGCGTCGGCGGCTGACATGGTCGCTGACGCACTCACAGAACTCGACCCCGATGCCGGGTTCTCGGATCGCGGTGCTGCCTATTCCGCCGACCTGCTCTCCGCGGACGCCACGATCCGCGAACTCCTGTCGCCCATCTCCGAGGACCGCAGACTGCTCGTCACCAATCATGAGGCCTTCGGATACTTTGCGTCCCGCTACGGATTCACCGTCGTCGGTGTAGTCATCCCGGGAGGGTCCACCCTTGCCGAACCCAGCTCCGCCGAACTCGCCGCCCTCGTCGCGGTGATCCGTGACCGTGGCGTCCCGGCAATCTTTGCCGAGACGACCCAGCCGACTGCGCTCGCCGATGCAGTCGCCGCAGAGGCGGGAACCGCCATCGCCGTCATCGAGTTGTACAGCGAGTCGCTCGGGTTGCCAGGTACTCCCGCGGCAACACTTCCCGGCATGCTGGTCGAGAACGCTCGTCGCATTGCGGCAGCCCTGTCATGATCGATTGGCTGACCGATCCATTCGCCCTGGCGTTCCAGCAGAGAGCACTCCTCGGCGGTGCACTTGCTGCGGTCGCCACGTCGGCAGTCGGCATCTGGGTTGTCGTGCGCGGCATGACGTTCCTCGGCGACGCCCTGGTACACGGGGTGGTGCCGGGTATTGCCGTTGCCACACTCATCGGCATCGACCCGGCGATCGGCGCTGCGGTGGCGGCAGTCGTGATGATCGGCGGTATCCGGCTCGTTCACCGCCAGACCGCGTTCTCCGAAGACACCGGGATCGGACTGCTCTTCGTCGGAATGCTCGGTCTCGGGGTGATCCTGATCTCGCGTACCACCTCGTACACCGGCAGCCTCACCGCCATCCTCTTTGGCAACGCTCTAGGGGTCACCCGCGGCGACCTCCTGTGGCTCGGAGCGGTTGCCGTCGTCACGGTCGCCGCCTCACTGCTGTTCTACCGGCGATTCCTCGTGCTGTCTTTCAACGAGCAGAAGGCCCAGCTCCTCGGCCTCCGCCCCGGCCTGTCGCACGGAGTTCTGCTGGCGATGACCACGCTGGCGATCATCGGTTCGTCTCGCACGGTGGGAACGCTCCTCGTGCTCGGACTCCTCGTCGCCCCACCCGCCACTGCCGCACTCCTGGTGCGCAAGGTCCCCGCGATGATGGCTCTGGCGACCCTCATCGGAGTGGTGTCCGTCGCCGCCGGACTCGTGATCTCCTATCACGCCGGGACTTCGGGCTCCGCCACCATGGCCGTATTTCCGGTCGGGCTGTTCTTCGTCGTGCTCACCGGAAAAACACTCACCGGCGCCCGCCGGAACCACTGATGCTGAGGCTGAGGCAATAGTCTCTCCCCCAGCATGGAGACGACCCTTCCCCGCAACCTCGATGAGGCCCTGGCTGCCGCCGCCGCTTTCCCGGACGCGACGATCCTCGCCGGCGGGACCGACCTCATGGTGAGCGTCAACCTCCACGGACTGCGCCCCACCCGTGTCATCGGGATCCGACGGGTTTCTGAACTCCGTGAATGGAGTGGTGGCTTCATCGGTGCTGGTGTCACCTACAGCCGGCTCGAGGCCAGTTCGATGCCCGCGCTCGCCGAGGCGGCGCGCACCGTCGGGTCGCCGCAGATCCGCAGCGCCGGAACCATCGGCGGAAACATCGCCACCGCCAGTCCCGCGGGCGACACCCTCCCCTTCCTCGCCGCGGTCGATGCCGCGGTCGTATTGCGATCGGCTACCGGAGAGCGCACCGTGCCCTGGGACGAGTTCATCACCGGGCCAAAGTGCACGACCCGACGACCGGGTGAGTTGATCATCGGTGTTCGACTTCCTGATCGGCTTCCGGCGCGCCAGGCGTTCGCCAAGATCGGGGTGCGCAACGCCATGGTGATCGCCATCGCGTCGTGTTGCGTCACCCGCGACGACGACGGAACCACCCGGGTTGCCCTCGGCTCAGTGGGACCAACCCCGATCCGGGCCCGGCGCGCCGAGGCGATGATCTCGTCCGAACGCCATCCCTCCGACGCCGCCAAGCATGAGTTCGCCCGACTGGTGAGCGAAGAAGTGAAACCCATTACCGATCACCGGTCGACCGCCGAGTATCGGCGCCACGCCTCCGGTGTGATGGCGCGGCGGCTCCTCGAGAGGGTGCTCTCATGATCCGACTCACCATCAACGGCGAGATCCACTCAGTGGAACCAACGGGAGTCGAAAGCCTGCTCACCACACTCCGGGATCGTCTCGGACTCCCCGGATCGAAGAACGCCTGCGAACAGGGCGAGTGCGGATCGTGCTCGGTGATCCTCGATGGCGAACTTGTCTGCTCGTGCCTGGTCATGGCGGTCGACGCCGATGGTTCGGAGGTCCGGACCGTCGAGGGCATCGGCGACGACAACTCGTTGAACGCGGTGCAGCAGGCGATCCTCGAAGCGGGAGGGGTGCAATGTGGGTTCTGCACCCCTGGCATCGTCGTCGCCGCCACCCATCTCTTCGCCAACACCCCGCACCCCGGCGAAGCCGACATCCGCGAGGCGCTGGCGGGAAACATCTGTCGCTGCACGGGATATGGATCGATCGTGCGCGCCCTCACCGCCTTGTCCGAAAGTCACCCATGAACACCATGACCCGCACCGTCGGCATCCAAAAGATGGCGGGCCATATCTCCGGCACCGGATACGGATCGATCGTGCGCGCCCTCACCGCCTTGTCCGAAAGTCACCCATGAACACCAT
>JBBTKD010000016.1:12807-24880 GCA_038059105.1 Actinomycetota bacterium
GGTCGGCTCGACATTTCGCACCATGGCGATCCGCAACGGTGACCCCGATGCTCACGGCGAAGTCGTCGTCGAAGGCGAGTACGAGGTCGGTATGCAGGATCAGGCCCCGCTCGGCACAGAAGCGGGGCTGGCGATTCCGGACGGGACCGGAGGCATCGACCTCTTCGTCTCCACGCAATGGCTGCACATCGATCATGCACAGGTCGTGGCGTCGCTCGGAATGCCCGCCGACCGGGTTCGTCTGCACAACGCCGGGGTAGGTGGTGCGTTCGGTTCTCGTGAGGACATCAGTCTGCAGATACATCTCTGCCTGCTGGCGCTGCACACAGATCGGCCGGTGAAGATGGTGTACGACCGGGCAGAGTCATTCGTCGGGCACGTGCACCGCCATCCGGCGCGAATGCGGTACCGCCACGAAGCCGATCGCGATGGCACGCTGGTGCGGGTCGAGGCACACCTGCTGCTTGACGGAGGTGCCTTTGCTTCGACGAGTTCCGCAGTGCTCGCCAACGCCTGTTACTTCGCCGTTGGGCCCTATCGGGCCCGATCGGTGCAAGTGGACGGCGAGTCGGCCCGCACCAACAACCCGTCGTGTGGTGCGATGCGCGGATTCGGCGCGGTGCAACCGTGTTTCGGGTATGAGGCCCAGATGGACCGCCTCGCTGCGGCGCTCGGGATGGACCCGGTCGCCCTCCGCTTGAAGAACGCTCTCGAAACCGGCGACCGCATCGCCACCACCAATCAGTTGATCGTCGGGAGCCTTCCCACGCGCGAAGTCATCGAATCGGTGGCGGCCATGCCGCTCCCCGATCCCGGGGTTTCCGATGACCCGCGACACCTCCCCGGCGGTACCGGGCTGACGACACCGCGATCTGCAGTTCGGCGCGGCATCGGGCTTGCGGTGGGGATCAAGAATCTGGCGTTTTCAGAGGGTTTCGACGATTACGCCGAGGTGCGCGCGGTCCTCACCGTCAACGGACTCGAGATGCACACCGCGGCGAGCGAGAACGGCCAGGGGATGGTGACGGTCGTCGAACAGATCAGCCGCACCGCGAGCGGGATGGATCGGGTCACGATGGTGGTCGACGATACTTCTCGGATTGGATCCGCGGGCTCGACCTCGGCGTCGCGACAGACGCAGATGACAGGAGGCGCCGCGCTGCGCGCCGCCGAGGCGGTCCGCGATCAGGCGCTCCTCCGGGCCGACGGCGATCGGTTGGACGACGAAGGGGTGTGGCGTCGGGGCGAGCTGGTCACATCGATCGCAGATCTTCTCGCACAGGGTCCCATCGAGCACCTGGAGCGGTTCCACCATCCGACAACGAATCCTCC
Organism: Actinomycetota bacterium; assembly: GCA_038059105.1. Taxonomy (GTDB): domain Bacteria; phylum Actinomycetota; class Acidimicrobiia; order Spongiisociales; family UBA11373; genus UBA11373. Next base: position 14,140 of record JBBTKD010000016.1, read on the forward strand.
GGATGCGCAGGGACGCGGAGACGTCCATGCCGGATATGCGGTTGCGGCGCATCGGGCGGTCGTGGATGTCGATGTCGAACTCGGCCTGGTGCGCGTCGTGCGGCTCGACACCGCGCAGGATGTCGGAAAGGCGATCAACCCGCAGGCGGTGATCGGCCAGATCGAAGGGGGAATCATGCAAGGCGTCGGTTTGGCGGTGATGGAGGAAATCATCCTGGACCGGGGCATCATGAAGAACGCATCCTTCACCGACTACCTGCTGCCGACATTTCTCGATGCCCCGACCGTCGAGGCGATCCTCATCGAGCACGCCGACCACTGGGGGCCCTTCGGCGCCAAGGGCGTCGGTGAACCGCCGACGATCTCTTCGACGGCTGCAGTGGTGGCGGCGATTCGCAATGCCACGGGTATTGCGCTCAGCAGGGTGCCGGTCCGCCCGGAAGACATCGTGTTTGGGAGCCGCCAGCCACCAGCCACCAGCCACCAGCCATGACGCGCATTGCGGTCATCGGTGGTGGCATTGCAGGCACTTCGGCTGCGTATGAACTCTCTGCTGGCGCCGACGTAGTGGTCTTCGAGCAGGAATCGACGTGCGGCTACCACTCCACCGGTCGGTCAGCGGCGTTGTTCACCGAGTGTTACGGCGACCCGATCGTGCGCCGACTCGCCATGGCGAGTCGCGCCTTTCTCGAACAACCGCCGACTGGTTTCACGGACGATCCGATCCTGCATCCTCGCCCTGTGATGTTCATCGGCACGACGCAGCAGGGGTCCGCTCTCACTGAGGCTCTGCCCGGGTATCGAGCGATGGTGCCCGCGGTCCACGCGGTCGACGCCGCGGAGGCGATTGCCCGCTGTCCGATTCTCGATCCGGCTGTGATCGTCGGCGGAATCGTCGAACCGGATGCAAGGGACATCGACGTCCACGTCCTCCATCTCGGGTTTCAACGCGGAGTCCGTGAACGCGGTGGGCGGATCATCACGTCATCGGGCGTCTCTGCGCTCTCTCGCAAGGGCGACGAGTGGGTCATCGAGAGTCCGACGGGGAGCGAGCGGTTCGACGTGGTGATGAACGCCGCAGGAGCGTGGTGTGACACCGTTGGACGGATGGCGGGTTCGCAGTTGATCGGCCTGGTCCCGAAACGACGCACCGCCTTCACGTTCGCACCACCTGCTGACACTGCGCATGACACCTGGCCGATGGTGATCGACATCGAGGAGCAGTTCTACTTTCGCCCAGAGGGACCGCAGGTGCTCGCGTCGCCATGCGACGAGACGCCGATGGAACCCCACGACGTGCGCCACGAAGAGATCGACGTCGCACTCGGCATCTCAAAGATCGAAGCGGTCACGACGATCAACATCCGATCGGTGGTGCACGCATGGGCGGGATTGCGCTCGTTCGTCACCGATCACCGTCCGGTGAACGGGTGGGATCCCGACCTCGACGGGTTCTACTGGTTGGCCGGACAAGGCGGATTCGGGATCAAGACCTCGCCCGCCATGGCTCGCTTCGCCGCAGCGATGATCCTCCACGGTGGCCCGCCCGCCGACTTGATCGCGACCGGCGTCACCCCGGAAGCGATCGGCGTCGCCAGATTGCGCTGAGACTTCACGACCTGGTCACATTGCGGCCACATCGCCCGGATACGGTCCAAGATCGTGATCACGGCGCCCGCACTTCGACCGGCACGCCCGACCGAGGCTCGTGCTCTGTCCTTGGTGCTCGGGCGGGCATTCGTAGACGATCCGGTGTACCACTTCCTCCTGGGACACCCGTCTGCTGGTGCGGTCGCCCGTGCCCTGGGGCCGATCGTTCGCTCGTGTGCGCGACGCGGAAGTGTCACCGTTGCCGCGGACCTGGCGAACGTCGGCGGGGTCGCGGTGTGGGCGCCGTGGGGCACATGGGGCACGTCTGGCCACGCCGCGGGGCCGATCGTGGTATCGGCACTCCGCGGGTGCATCCGGAACCCGTTCATCCGTCTCGTATGGTCGCACGCCGCAGCGCGACGCCACCCGGTGGAGCCGCATCGCTACCTGGTTGTGATCGGTGTCGACCCTCGCTTGCGCGGCCGCGGCATCGGTACCCAAATCATTCAGGCAGGACTCGTCGGTTGCGACGCACGCGGCATCGGGGCATACACCGAGGCCCACGACCCGGAGGCGGTGCGGTTCCTGGGGAAGTTCGGCTTCTCGGTCGCCGCCGAGGGACCCCTCGTGGACGGCGCCCCGAACACCTGGTCGCTCTGGCGACCGCCGCGACGCTGAGTCCCATCGTCTCAGCGCTCCCGGCGTTCATTACATTGCGGGACAACGGCTGCAGTCGCGCCACCGCCATCCAGGAGGATGCCATGGCGAAGTGGAGCGACATCGATCCGGCGGAGCTGCATCCCGAGAGCCTGATGATGACCTACGGCTTCCGGCCGGAGTGGTCTGAGGGGGCCGCCTCACCCCCGATCTTCCAGACCTCGACCTTCGTCTTCGCCTCAGCCGCCGAGGGCGCCCGCTGTTTCGAGATCGCCTACGGCATGTCCGAGAGGCGACCCGAAGAACACCCCAGCCTGATCTACTCGCGGATCAACAATCCCAACCTCGAGATCGCCGAAGAACGCCTTGCCCTGTGGGACGGTGCCGAGGCCGCGGCGCTCTTCGTCTCGGGCATGGCGGCGATCACGACGACCCTATGGGCGCACCTCCGACCGGGCGATGTCGTCGCCGCCTCGTCACCCGTCTACGGAGGTACCCATCACTTCATCGAGACCGTGCTCCCCCAGTACGGCATCGCGGTGGTGCGATTCGATCATGACGCCACAGCAGAGGACATCGCCAACCTCATCGCCGCCAGCGGGCACCGGCTGGGGATGGTGTATGTCGAGACGCCGGCCAACCCTACCAACGACCTCATCGACCTCCAGATGTGTGCCGCCGTCGCCGCCCGCTTCTCGACCCCCGATCACAAGGTGCCGCTCGCCGTCGACAACACCTTCCTCGGGCCGGTGTTCCAGCGTCCCCTTGACCATGGCGCCGACATCGTCCTCTATTCGGCGACTAAGTACCTCGGCGGACATGGCGATCTCATCGCTGGAGCCGTGCTCGGATCCCGCGACATGCTCGCCCCGATCCGGGGGATGCGGACCTTTACCGGCAACATGATGACCCCATTCACCGCGTGGCTCCTCCTCCGCAGCATGGCGACGCTGAAACTCCGCATGGAGCGTCAGGCCGACAACGCCCGGAGGGTTGCCGACTTCCTCCGCGACCACCCCAAGGTGAAGTCCGTCAACTATCTCGGACACCTCGCCGCCGGCCATCCCCGTCACGATCTCTTCAAGCGGCAATGCCTCGGCGCCGGCGGCATGATCTCGTTCGAGACCGTCGGCGGCCAGGAGGAGGCGTACCGGTTCCTCGACGGCCTCCGCCTGTTCAAGTTGGCGGTGAGCCTCGGTTCGGTCGACTCGCTCGCCGAGCATCCCTGCACCATGACCCACTGCGAAGCAGGCAAGGAAGCCAACGCCGCCAAGGGGATCACCGAGAGCCTGATTCGCATGTCGATAGGCGTGGAACACCCAGATGATCTCGTCGCAGATGTGGGGCGTGCGCTGGATCAGGTGTGAGGGCCAGTGTTGGCGAGGTGGGTAGTCCCTCGGGACCGCTGTCGAAAGTTGACCGCTCTGGGAGTCCCCTTTGAGTGCACGATCCGCACCAAGTGAGGCAGCGCTTGCCGTGGGTGGGTCCAGAGCCGAGAGATGGCCTCGGCTTGACCGGGCATGTCACCCGGGGTGTCGACAGTATCTGTCCGATGCAGCAAGACCACACCGCGGGCCGCACGAGTCGGAGGCAGGTGGTGATGGACACCTGCCAATGGACCTACCGGCCCTGGAGCAGCGAGTCGACGTTCGGCAGTCGCTCGAAGCTGGAGAACGTTCCGTCTTCTGCGATCTCCCTGGCAGCCGCGAGGAACCCCGCCCATGCGGTGCGCGCCATCGTCCCACCGACGCTGATGCGCCGTACTCCCAGCGCCGCGGCCTCTGCGACCGTCATGAACGGGGCGTTGATCAGCAGGTTTATCGGCTTGGGCGACACTGCGGCGACGATGGCGGCAACGTGCTCGACGGTGTCGATCCGCGGAGCGTAGAGGCAGTCGGCTCCGGCATCCGCGTACGCGCGCAGGCGTCTGATCGTCTCGTCGATGTCGGGACGGCCGCACACGAACCCCTCGGAGCGGCCGGTCAGGACAATGTCCGTGCCGCTCTCGTCGATTGCCCGGCGTGCGGCCTGCATGCGCTCTACGGCGAGATCGAAGTCGTAGAGCGGGCGGAGGTCGTTGCCAGTGGAGTCCTCGATGGAGAGTCCGGCGATACCTGTCCCAGCGGCGAGTGTCACGTTGGCGGCGACGTGCTCCGGCTCTACGGCGAAGCCGCCTTCGAAATCGGCGTTCACGGGCACGGTCACCGCGGACACGATGACGCGGAGATGCTCCAGCACCTCGTTGAGCGTGGCCTGATTGTCGGCACGCCCCAATGTCCATGCGAATCCAGCGCTGGTCGTCGCCAGCGCCTTGAACCCGAGCTGTTCTAACGCCCGTGCGCTCCCCGCGTCCCACGGGTTGGGCATGACGAAACACCCGGACGCGTGCAAGCGATGAAATGCGACGGAGCGGTCTTCAGAAGACTCCATCCGGCGAGCATAGGAAGACCGACAAGCTCGCGCCTGACCACGCGAGAAGGCCACCAACCCCGCTTGCACTCCGTGAGGACTCCGCCACCTCAGCGTTGAGTCACGAGCCCCTCAGGAATCCCTGTCAGGACTTCGCCGCGATTGGAGTCCCGTTGTCTCGGTGCCTCCCGACACCGTTGAGACCCATGTGTTTGATGTCGCCCTCCCCGGTCTCACCTCCTTCGGTATTGACGAAGCCGGCCAGATTTATGTGACATTGACAAGCGGAGGCGTACACCGGGTCGTCGGCGCCCCGTAGATCGTGCGGTTTTGGGGGGTGGCCACAGGCATCGGCCGCCACTCGCCAGCCAGAAACCTCAGGTCTTATCTGGTGCCTGGTGCCTGGTGCCTGCTGCCTGACTTCGACATGATGCGTCGTAGTCGACAATCGGCGGCGGCCGGTTCTCGTCGCCGCAGGCAAGGCACTGCGGGTTGCGCTGCACTCGTAGCTCCATCATCTGCTGGGCAAGACCGTCGTACACACACAGGCGTCCGATCAGCGGGGAGCCAATGCCCAGAATCAGCTTCGCCGTTTCGATCGCCATCATGGACCCGATCACTCCCGGCACCGCACCAAACACGCCAGCCTCGGCGCAGTCAGGGGCGAGCTCGGGTGGCGGTGGCTCGGGGAACAGGCACCGGTAGCACGGTCCGCGGTAGGGGTCGATCACCGTCACCTGCCCTTCCCAGCGGAAGACCGATCCGTGAACCACCGGGATGCGCAGTTGAAGCGCAGCGTCGTTGACCAGGTATCGCGTGGGGAAGTTGTCTGAACCGTCAACGATCGCGTCGTAGCCGGACATGAGGTCGACGGCGTTGGAGGCAGAAAGCCGGTCAGGGTGCCCGACAACCGTCACCTCGGGATTCAGCCCGGTGAGTGTGGCTGCGGCCGAGTCGACCTTGAGCGTGCCGATCCCCGCCGTGTCATGGATGACCTGACGCTGCAGATTGGACAACTCGACGATGTCGTCATCGATCACCCCGATCATGCCGACGCCAGCAGCAGCCAGATACAGCGACGCTGGAGACCCCAGCCCGCCAGCACCGACGATCAGCACGCTGGCAGCGGCGAGCCGTTGCTGCCCCACGGCACCGACTCCGGGAAGCACGAGGTGGCGGGCGTAACGCGCTGCAGATGCATCGACCGGGTAGGCCGCCTCGCGCCCCTCGGTGCGCCACTTTCCGAACCCACCGGCGAGCGAAGACACTCTGCGATAACCCATGTCCTGCAGCGCCTTGGCGGCCAGCACCGAACGGTTCCCTGCGGCGCACATCAGCACGACTTCGGTGTCGCGGTCCGGAGCGACGCGCTCGATCGCATCCGAAAGCGCGCCCATTGGAATCAGTACCGCCCGGGGAATCGTGCCGGCGACGCACTCCTGTGGTTCCCGAATGTCGATGATCAGGGGCGCATCAGGCATTCGGGCGCCGAGGTCGGCCGTTGAGATCTCGCGGATCTCTCGCTTGGCAAGAGCGACGAGTTCATAATAGCTCAGCGACACGGAGTTGCGCTCCCCTCGGTGACCGCCACTTCAAGAGCCTGACCGTCGCGAATCCTCCATGCCTTCAAGACGGGAACGTCTCCCCCAAGTCCGACGATGAGGTGCACCCACGTGGGGTCGAGCGCACCGGCAATATCGGCACGCGATGGCTCAGGTGCCGAGCGGGGATGGGAGTGGAAAGCACCGCCGATCAGCCAACCGTTGCTCTCCGCATGACCGATGGCAGCGAAATGCCCATCGGGGTCCACGGTGAAACGCACCGGAGAGATGTCGATGTTCTTCAGCGGATAGACGTGACGGATGGCACCGGTGGCGTCCACGGCAAACAATCCGCACCCCTCATTGGGGAGGGCCGCAGCGGCGTGATTCACGATGGCATCCCGGACATCTCGGGGAAGTCGCATCACGCGACGCTACCCCGCATCCCGGGTGATGACAGTACGGATGTCGTCCCCGAACCGTTCAAGACGATCCATGGCAGCGTTCACTGCTCCCACTTCGAGTGGCACCCGGGCGGTAATCGCTGAGCCGGGGTCGATCCTCCCGCTCTGGGCAAGAGCCAGAACCTCGTCGATCTCGCTCGAGAGGTGGTCCGCTGAGCCGATGACACTGCGCTCGACGAGCACGAGGTCACGGAACGGATCGAGACCGAACTCATCAGTGGTGATCCCGACCGCCACCACCCTGCCTCCGGGCGCAAGCGATGCCACGCCTACGCGGACCAGGTCGGCGATGCCGACCAACTCCAGCGCGACATCCACACCACCTGCGGAGCGCAAAGCGGCGACCACGTCGCCGGCGCCATCGATTGGTATTGCTCCGAGGCGTTCCGCAGCGGATCGCTTCACCGGGTTGACATCGACGGCATATACCGCTCCCGCTCCGAGCGCCATCGCCACCTGGACCGCAGAGATACCGAGTCCTCCCACGCCCAGCACCGCCACGCGCTCCCCCGGCTGGAAAGCGCCGCGACGCAGGGCGTGGAGCACGGTGACCGTCGAACACATCATCACGGCAGCGGCTTCGGTGGAAACCGAGGGAGGGATCACGACGGCATTGACCGCTGGCACCGTGATCGCCTCGGCATATCCGCCTTGACGATCCAGTCCGATCATCTGGCCAACGGTGCAGAACTGCTCGGCACCCCGAAGGCATGGGGCGCAGTGACCGCAGGTCACCAGGTAGTGCAGGCAGACCCGCTGCCCGACCCGATCGCGCGGCACTCCGTCACTCACCGCAACGATCGAGCCCGCAACCTCGTGACCCGGCACGAGGGGCACACCGGGGATGCGGCGGTGGCCCGATCGGTAGTGGACATCGGAGCGGCAGATCCCGGCGGCTTCAATGCGCACGACCACCTCGCCCGGACCCGGCTCAGGGTCAGGAAGGGTCACCGGTTCGAGGGGCGAACCGACGGTACTGATCTGGAGCGCCTTCATGGGCAAGAGGTTACGGGCCTCCACTAACCTCATCACCGTGAACGAAGAACTCTCAGACATCCTCGCCAACGCCTACTCGCGGACGGTGACGGTGCGTGCCGCAGACGGTCGGCCAGTGGTACAGACCAAGATGCTCCACGCTGCCGCCGTTGGTGCGGCCGGAGTCATGCTTGCCCCGCGCCTTGCGGCGGCTGCCGTCATTGGAGCACTGCTCGCCGGAGTCACGCTGTCGATCGACACCCCGCCCGCGGACGCAGCCGAGGTTTCGGCGCTCTAGTCGAAGGTTTGGCTCTCCCTTAGGTGCGTCTACCGAGCAGCACCGCGACAAAGACGGTCTGTGCCGCCAGTGCTGCGCACCCGGCGATCGCCAATCCGACTTCGGGATCGATGGCGATCGTCACCGGGAGGATGGCGCCGAGCACCCACGCCAACTGGAAAACCGTTTCCGAGCGCGTGAATGCTGCGCCGCGGCGGTCGGCCTCCACGCTCACCTGGAGCAGTCCATCGAACGCGAACTTTGCGGTGCCCCACGCCAGGCCAGCGGCCGCCGCAAGCGCAGCCGCGGCAGCGAGATTGAAGAACAGACCGGCAAGGAACGCGGCCGCCGCCTCTAGAGCAAGCGCGGCGACGACCATCGGCTCCTCGCGTACCACCCGCTCGAGGGGTGGGCTGACCATCGATGCAAGCCCGTACCCCGCACCACCGGCGACGATCAGAGCGGCAAAGTCAAAGCCGCCCGAACCTGCGTCGCGAAACGCAAAGGCGAGGAGCAACAGGAGAAAGCCGTTGATGAGCCGTACGCCTGCGGTGGCGAGGCGGGCGAGTCGCAGCGCACGCGCCGGGGGTGCGATCGGCATCGGCGCCAGAACGTCCTCGACACCCAACTCCAGATCGCGGCGCGCGGCATCGCGCGGATCGGGCAGACGGACGCTGCTGATCGTCGAGAGCGCAAAGCACGCCGCGGCAAGCGCCAAGGCGAGGGCGGGATCGACACCAGCAGCGAGGGCCCCGACCGGAAGCACAACCGCACCGGCGAGGATTCCGATCCTGGCAAGCAAGGCGTTGGCACCGACCAGCGCCACCGGCTGGGGCAACGCGATCGGGAGCATGCTCGACTTCGAGATCCCGTACAGACGCGACAGAACCAGCATCCCGAACGCCAGCGGATATAGCCACAGCGTGGTGAGACCCATCATCATCACGACTGCCAGCACGGTCCGCAGCGCCGATGAGACCGTGAGCACGGCCCGGTACACCCCGCGGAGTCGGGCGAACAAGCCGCCGAGTACAGGAGCTATCACCGTGAACGGGGCGAGGGTCAACGCGAGGTAGAGAGCGACATTGGCCCTGGCCTCCGTCGAGGGCACGGAGAAGAACAGCGTCCCTGCGAGGGCAACAGAGACCAGGGTGTCGCCCGCGACGTTTGCTGCCCACGACACCGACAGCCGTCTGAAGGCGGGACCGTGTCGGCTGAACATGGCGTCGACACGGCGCACCGCAAACCGGGCAGTCCGCCGAGCGATGCTACGTCGCGGTGTGGTGCGATCACTCACGAGAGAAACGGTACAGCTACCAGCTACCAGCTACCAGCTACCAGCAAGACGGAAACGGACAACCGGCAACCGGCGACCGGCGACGGGCGACGGGCAACGAGACGAGAGCCGCGCAATGGAAGGTCGCTCAGCTACAGCAGATTCGCTGCCAACTCCGCCAGCGGACTCCGCACCGTGCGTTCCAGGGTGACGTGACCGAAGAGGCGGTGACCCTTCATCTTCTCGATCATCGCCGCGGCGCCACCGAAGGGTGACACATACGGATTGTCGATCTGGGTAAAGTCTCCGCAGAACACCACTTTGGCGTCGGCGCCGATTCGGGTGAGGATCACCTTGAGGGTCGACAGTTCGAGGTTCTGGGCCTCGTCGACGATTACGAACTCACCGGTGATCGATCGGCCGCGTAGATACGTGATCGCGGCAAGTTCGAGCGCATCCCGATCGACGAGTTCTTCGAGTGCGAGGCGGGCTGCACCAGGACCGCCTTCCGAGAACAACGCGTACAGGTTGTCGTGGACCGCCGCCATCCATGGTGCGAGTTTCTCGTCGAGATCCCCGGGGAGATAGCCGAGCTCCTGACGACCAACTGCAATGAGCGGCCGATACACCGACACCTTGCGGTAGCGATCACCTTCGAGCACCTGCTCCAGACCAGCGGCGAGTGCGAGAAAGGTCTTTCCGGTCCCCGGCGGCCCCATGATCGACACCGCAGGAATATCGGGATCGAGCAAGAGTTCCAGGGCGAAGGCCTGGCGAACGTTCTTCGACTCGATGCCGAACACGCGTCTGTTACCAGGCACCCGGATCAACGTCGGCTGGGGTTCACCCTCGGCGACCTGAGCGAGCGCCGACTGGGAGTTGGGACCGCGAAGCATCACGAACTGGTTCACGAGGAGGTTCTGCTGCGACTCGAGGACGATCTTCCCCTCAACGTAGAACCGATCGACGGTGGTGCCGTCGACATCGATCTCCGAGACTCCTGAGTACGACTCGTCGACTGCGACGGTGTCGGCCCGGTAGTCCTGAACTGGAACTCCGAGTTGGGCGGCCTTGATGCGCAGCGCGACGTCCCGGGTCACCAACACGATCTCCGTGGTGGATGCCGCCACCAACTCGAGGCAGGTGGAGAGGATGCGGTGATCCGGCGTCTTCGGATCGAGCACCTCGGGAAGGCGGTCGGAGTGGATGCCGTTCAGCTCGATGCGGAGCGTTCCTCCGCTCGGCAGGGACACCGGACGCGACATCCCCCCGCTGCGGGAGGCGCCGTATTCCTCGAGCAGGCGGATGGCGCGGCGGGCGTTGGCACCCACCTCATCCATCAGCGTCTTCTTGCGATCCAGTTCCTCGATGACGACGAGCGGAAGAACGACGTCGTGCTCCTCGAAGCGAAAGAGCGCACCGGGATCTGCCAGGAGCACGCAGGTGTCGAGTACGTAGGTTCGCCGTTCTTCACCCGGGCGCACAAAGGACAGGCTTGCCGTTTGTCGCACGCGAATCAAGGATCGATAGCGGGGATGGCAGATAGCAGACC
>JBBTKD010000016.1:24980-30118 GCA_038059105.1 Actinomycetota bacterium
GCCGTTTGTCGCACGCGAATCAAGGATCGATAGCGGGGATGGCAGATAGCAGACCGCAGACAGCACAGCGCGAGATCGCAGACCTCACGCGAGAGACCGGCCCTCTGCCATCTGCCATCCCCATTCCCATCTGCCATCCGCCATCCCCCGTTCGCCATCCCCCACCGCGATCCGCCGCCAACGACGCGCTCCCTGTACCGTTGCTCGATGCGCGTCGCGGTGATCGGAGCGGGTTCGTGGGGCACCGCGGTGTCATGTCTCTGCGGGCGCACCGCCGACACCCGACTCTGGGCGCGTCGACCCGCGGTCGCAGACGCCATCACCGCCAACCGGCACAACCCCGACTATCTGCTGACGGTCCCGATCCCGGACAGCGTCACCGCCACGTCCGACCTCGACGTGGCGCTGAGCGACGCCGATGTCGTTGTGATCGCGGTTCCCTCACACGGCTTTCGCGACATCCTCGAACAGGCGTCTCCCTTCATCGCCCCCGGCATTCCGATCCTGAGCGTCACCAAAGGCATCGAACGTGGGACGCTCCTGCGGATGACCGAAGTGATCAGCGAGGTGCTCCCGACAGCTGACCCCCAACGCGTGGGGGTGCTCACCGGACCGAACCTCGCCCGGGAAGTCGCCGAGGGTCAACCCGCCGCTGCAGTCGTCGCCATGCAGGAACAGGAAACCGCAACGCAACTCCAGCGCCTGCTGATGGGGCCGACATTCCGGGTCTACACCAACCCCGATGTGCCCGGATGCGAATCGGCCGGTGCCCTCAAGAACGTCATGGCGATCGCCGCCGGAATGGCACACGGCCTCGGTTACGGCGACAACTCGATGGCGGCTCTCGTGACAAGAGCGCTCGCCGAACTCACTCGGCTCGGCATCGCATTGGGAGGCAACGCCCTGACCTTTGCGGGGCTGGCGGGCATGGGAGACCTCGTGGCCACGTGCTTCAGCGAACAAAGCCGCAACCGTCGGGTTGGAGTCGAACTCGGTAAGGGACGCCCACTTGCCGAGATCGTCGGAGAGATGAACATGGTGGCCGAAGGGGTCAAGACCACGGAGGCAGTCCTCGCCCTCGCCACTCGCTACGAACTCGACATGCCGATCGCCCGGCTCGTGGGAGCCGTCCTCTACGAAGGACGGGTCCCCGCCGAGTTGGTAGAAGCACTGATGACCCGAGAGGCCAAGGCGGAGTTGCACGGGATCGGCTAGCAAGTCATCAGTCTTCAGTCCTCAGTCTTCAGCAAGTCGGAAAGCCGACTGAGCAACAGACCCGTTGCCCAACGTTCTGGCTGATGACTGACGACTGACGACTGCTTCTCGCACAAATCTCGTTCTCCCCTACGGTGCCTCTCGATGCACCCTCACTTCACCCCTCGGTTCGGCGCTGCCGTCATCGTGGTGCTGACCGCAGTGACGTCGTTCGTCGTCGCCCCTGCTGCGGACGCCGATGAAGCGGTTCGTCTCGCAGCTGGTGACCGGGGCGCCATGGTCTTCGAGTTGCAGACCAAGCTTCGCGGCGAAGGACACGATCCAGGACCGATCGACGGTGTCTTCGGAACGCGCACCGATAGTGCGGTTCGCAGTTTCCAGAGCGCCCACGCTCTGGGGGTGACCGGCGTCGTCGACGGCGCCACCTGGTCCGCACTCGGCGGCGCATCCGCAGTACCGCTGCTGACCATCGGGTCCCGCGGCGCCGCGGTCCTCGACCTGCAGCGACGCCTCATCGGCGCTGGATATGACCCCGGTCCGATCGACGGTGCCTTCGGGGCGCGCACTGCCGCCGCCGTCGGTCGCTTCCAGACCGCCGAGGGTCTCCCCGCCAGCGGTGCGGTCGATCAGACCACCTGGGATCGTCTTGCCGCGGCAAGCGTGCTCTTCGGTCCCGGCGCCCGCGGGACCGGTGTCGTCGAGATCCAGACCCGACTTGCCGCGCTGGGGTTCAGCCCCGGACCCGCCGATGGCAAGTACGGTCAGCGCACCGCCACCGCGATGAAAGCCTTCCAGACCTCGGCAGCCTTGCCCGTGACGGGAGTGACCGACGCCGCCACCCTTGCTGCCCTGCGAGCCGCAGATGCTGGCCCAGGCGATACGGTGTTGCGTCGCGGAGACGAGGGTGCCGCGGTGCTCGCCTTCCAAACCCGACTCGCTCGCGTTGGGTTTGGTCCCGGGACCCTCGACGGAAAGTTCGGAGCGCGGACCGAGACCGCGGTCGCGCGATTCCAGACCGCCTTCAATCTCCCCGGGGCTGGCGTCGTCAACCAGGCGACGCTGAACCGACTTGCCGCCTTCGAGCGCGATGTGGACCGCGGTTACGCCGCCGGCTACGTCCCTGGCGCAGGGGCGGAGCAGTGGCGCGGTCTCATCGCCCAAGTGTTCGCCCGCTGGGGACTCGACCAGCAAGTGTGCGCCGATCCGGCCGGGCCCTCGACCTGTGTTCCCGCGCAGATCGATGCCGCCATCAAGATCATCTCCTGCGAGAGCAACGGTATCCCGTTTGCCGTGAACGTCTCCTCAGGAGTAACCGGGCTCTTCCAGCACCGGCTCACGTACTGGGCCGAACGGGTCAAGCGGGTGCAGGCGCAGTTCCCCGACTTTCCCGCCGACGCCTCGCCGTTCAACCCGGAACACAACGCGATGGTTGCGGGGCTCCTCGTTTGGGAATCCCGCGGCGCCCTGCTGCGCAAACTCGCCGCCGGCGGCACAACCGCTGACGGACCGAGCCCGTGGAGTCATTGGTCGTGTAAGAGGGTGCTGGGGTAGGCATCAGGCATCAGGCATCAGCCAGAGAAGAGAATCCGGACCCGCGACCGGTAACGGGCGACGGGCGACGGGCGACGGGCGACCTTCCTCAGACCAACTCCAGCCCCGCGCTCGCTAGTGGTTTCACCACTGCTCCTAGGCCGGCGAATCGCTCGTCCGTCGTTTGGCCTCTGGCGTACCTGGCGTAGATCTGCTGGACGATCACAGCGATGCGGAACATGCCGAGTGCCCGATACCAATCGAGCCTGTCGAGGTCGATCCCGGTCCGCACCGCATAGCGCTCTGCTACCGCAGTGATGTCCATCACGTCGCCGAGGGCAACGGAGTCCGCGGCGACGAGGTCCATGGCACCGCCCGAACCGCCCCAGTAGGAGAGCGAGGTTCCGAGATCGACGAGCGGATCACCCAGGGTCGCCATGTCCCAATCAAACACCGCCACAACGTCGCCGCCGTCGTCGAGCATCGTGTTGTCGAGTTTGAAGTCATTGTGCAAGAGCACGGCGCGCTGCGGCGCTGGCACATCCAACCGGAGTTGCTCCCCCAACTGATCCATCTCGGGAACGGCATCGGTTCGAGACCGTTCCCAGCGATCGATCCAGCCGCGGACCTGTCTCGCACCGAACCCCTCCGGTCTGCCGAGATCACCAAGACCGAGCGCGTCGAAGTCGACCATGTGGAGATCGGCGAGTCGATCGACGAGGCGCTCAGCCACCCCTCGACGGAACGTCGGTGAGGGATCCAGCGCCGCGGGCCATTCCCCGCGCACCACAAATCCACGGCGGCGCTCCATCACGAAGAACGGTTTGTCCATCACCGCGGGGTCGTCACAGAACAGCCAAGCGAGTGGTGCAGGTGGGTACGCACGATGCAACACGGAGAGGACCCGGTACTCCCGAGCCATGTCGTGGCTCCCCGGAGCGACCGGTCCCAGTGGTGGTCGACGCAGCACGAGTTCGGTCGTCCCAGCGGTCACCTGATAGGTGAGATTCGCCTTGCCCCCGGGAAACTGCGCAAAGCTGATCGGGCCGTCCCCTACGAGGTCGGGAAGACGAGTACGCAGGTGATTGGCAACGGCGGCCTCGTCGAACCGCTCCTCTGACCTGATCGGAGCGGTGTCAGTGGTCACCCCGCAGCCGTCGGCAGCACCGCCCCGCGTGAGGCGTCGGCTTCGGCAGTCACTACCGGAGTCCGCTTCCCGACGACCACCCACAGCACTGCGAGCACCCCGAGTATTCCTGCGGTGAGTCCGGTCCACTGATTCCAGGTGAAGGGCCCGAGGGTGGCGTCGGCACTCGAAAACTCTGTGTTGCGAGTGAAGTCGATGACAAACCGCTGAAACCCGTACCAGGCCGCCCACATGAAGATGAGTGCGGTATAGCGAATCTTCTTCCAACGACGGGCCACGAGATACAGCAAACCGAGAAGGATGGCGGCACCGACGAGGTCGTAAAGGGCAGCGTGGTGATAGACACCGCAGATTCCATCGGGTCCCACTTCCGCCACAGTGCATTCCAACTCGGTGTGCTGCGGTGCCAGGTCGTAACCCGGTTTCACGAGGTAGCCGAGGAAGAAGTCGGTGCGGCCACCGAGGTGCTCGACGATGAACAGGTCTCCCACTCTCCCGAGCACGGTGCCGATGGCGAGACCGAACGACGCCATGTCCATGTGTGCCGCCACGTCGATACCGAGACGACGCATCCGCCAGCCGCCCACCAGGATCCCGCCCGCAAACCCACCCATGATCGAGAAAGAGCCGAAAGGGGCGAGTGCGTTGGACAGACCCTCATCCAGATGTGCCGGGATGGTGAACAGTCGGGCACCGAGCAAAGAACCAACGAGTGCCCAACTGAGAACCGACATTATTTTCTCTTCATCGAAGCCCCTCCGCCGCGCCTCGCGGACCATCAGGACCGCTCCAACGACAAACCCCACGCCTGCCATGAGGCCGTGCAGCGACAGCCGCAAGGGACCGATCTCGAAGATGGGAATTGGGGGGTAGGAGATGGACGTCGGCATCAGCGCAACGGTACCAGCGGAAGATGATCAATCGTCCATCGTCCATCGTCCATCGTGAGGACGCGAACCATCGAACGTCAGACTGGCAACAGACACGCGACCGGCAACAGACGGGCGACGGGCGACTCTTACAGCCGGGACCACGCCATCGCTGCAATCACCACCGCCCCGATGATGGGCAACACGACGTAGGTGATCTCGAGAAGCGAACGCGACGGGGAGCGACCGACGACCGCTGCCACGACGAGGCCACCGACGCTGAGTACCGCTCCCACGGCGAACACGACCTGATCTATCACGCCGACTCGAGGAGCACGTCGAGTGCCACCGCTCCGAAGAGAAGGGCGAGATACACG
>JBBTKD010000017.1:0-18725 GCA_038059105.1 Actinomycetota bacterium
TGTTCAACGTCAAGGGCGAGGACTTGCTCTGGCTCGACAAGCCGAATCGGGATTTCACCCCTGAGGCGGCTGCGCAATGGGCAACGCTCGGCGTGGCGCCATGCCCCTTCCCCTCGGTGTCACTGTGGGCTCCGCCCCGTCCCCGTTCCGGCGACATCCTCATCGCCGACATCGCCGGGCGTCAGGACGTCGCAGTGTTCGCCTGGACGCCCCGCGAGTTCATCGACGAGGGGTTACTGCGGTTCCTCTTTACCGACGCCTCGGATGCCCGCAACCAGATCGCCTTCATCGCCGAGCGCGTCGAGTCGCAACTCCGCAGGTTCGCCGTCGACGTGGCCGGGATGCCGGGTGCCATCGTGCTGCGCGATCCTTCTGAGGGCCACGAACGCGGTGCGGCGATTCGTCCCGACAAGGGCGAGCGGGTCATCAGCGATCTCGCCAGCCTGGCCACCGCGCTCGAGGAGTACATCGATTCGCCCGACGCCGAACCCGACCTGAAGTGGACCGGAAGGGTGCAACCGGGGACGGTTTCGGCGTTCATGCGCAGACTGCACGCCGCGGTGATCCGCCTCGGCCATCTCGTCCAGTCGGGAGAGAGCAGACGCATCGACCGCTCGGCAGCACAGGTGACCGTCGTCGGAATCCAGTCATTGCACGACCTCGGTCAGCGGTTCGTCGTCGGCGCACTCCTTTCCGAGGTGTTCGGCGAGAAGGAGGGAAGCGGACAGCGTTTCCCGCTCTCTGTCGTCGTCCTCGACGAGTTGAACAAATACGCACCACGCGAAGGACAGAGTCCGATCAAGGACATGCTCATCGACATCGCCCAGCGCGGCCGATCGCTCGGTGTGTTGCTCGTCGGTGCCCAGCAGACCGCGTCACGGGTCGCGGCCGAGGTGCTGGAGAACGCGGCGCTGCGCGTCGCCGGCCGACTCGATGCCGCCGAAGCGGAGCGGTCGGAATACGGTTGGATGCTCCCCTCGACGCGTGCGAGGGCAAGGCTCCTCAAACCGGGGACGATGGTGATCTCGCAACCCTCGATCCCGGTTCCGCTCGTCGTCGACTTCCCCTTCCCCCCGTGGGCCACGCGCAAAGAGGAAGTTGCGGAAGATGGTGACAACGCGTTTCGGGGGTTGTAGTGCGTCTCGCGTGGCTCGTTACCCGTTTCCCGTTGCCCGTTTTCCGATCCCAGCAAGACCCTCGCCCCTCGCCCCTCGCCCCTTCGTTTTCTTCTCTGG
Organism: Actinomycetota bacterium; assembly: GCA_038059105.1. Lineage (GTDB taxonomy): Bacteria > Actinomycetota > Acidimicrobiia > Spongiisociales > UBA11373 > UBA11373. The sequence continues at coordinate 1,236 of JBBTKD010000017.1, forward strand.
TGCCTGGTGCCTGGTGCCTGGTGCCTATCTGCTTGGTGCCTACATGAGAGTCCTCCACACCTCGGACTGGCACGTCGGGAAGCGGTTGGAGCGGCATGATCGGATGGACGAGCACGCCGCGGTGATCGACGAAGTGGTCGGCATCGCTGCCTCCGAAAACCCCGACCTCGTGCTCCACTCGGGTGACCTGTTCGATCGACCGGTGCCCACCGTCGAGGCGCTGAGCGTCGGGCTCGGGGGTTTGGTCCGGCTCGCCGATTCGGGTCGTCGGCCGGTGGTGGTCGTCGCCGGGAATCACGACTCGCCCGAACTGTTCGAGACGCTCAAACCGTTCCTCTCTCCGTTCGGCGTTCACCTTGTGGGGAAGATCATGTCGGCCGACGAAGGCGGCGTCATCACGCTGTCGACCGGTGCCGGGACCGCACACGTGGCGTGTCTTCCGTTTCTCCGGGCCTCGCAGGTCGTCGACTTCATGAGCATGACCGACGACTGGTACCGCACCTACGCGGGGCGACTTCAGAGAATCGCCGAGACGTATGCAGACGACCTGGGAAGATTGGCGAAGACCGGAGATGCCACATTCCTCGTCGGCCACTACATGATCAGTGGCGTCAAGGTTGATACTGCGGGGCCGCGCGGTGAACGCGACATCCACATCGGACAGGCGTACGCCGCTACCGAGTCATCGGTTCCGACGAAGCTGGATTACGTAGCGCTCGGTCACATCCATGCTCCGCAACGGGCGCCCGGTGCGAACGTGCCCGCGGAGTACGCCGGTTCGTTGCTTCAACTCGACTTCGGCGAGGCGGGGGAGTCGAAGCGGGTCGTGGTTGTCGACACGAAGAGAGAAGGTCCCGCTGCTGTGCGATCCGTGCCGATCACCGCGGGCCGCCCACTGTTGCGCGCCGAGGGCCGCTGGGAGGAGATCACGGCGCGCACCGATCTCGAGGGTGCGTTCCTCGATCTCACGGTCCACACCGATGGTCCCGAGCCCGACCTGATGGATCGCGCCCGGGAACGATTCCCCGGCGTCGTCAAGGTGCGCGCCGAGTATCCGCGCAAGGAGAGCACGCGTCGCGTCAGCAGCGGTCGCCCCTGGGGCGATCTCTACGCGGAGTACCACACCGAAACTCACGGTGCCGCACCTTCCGCCGGGCTTGCGGCCCTCTTTGAAGAGATCAGAGAAGAGGTCACCGATGCGCCCTCGTGAACTCACGCTGCGCGGGTTCCGCTCGTATGCCGACGAGACCCGCTTCGAATTCGCCGGGCGGGGACTGGTCGGGATCGTCGGGCCCAACGGTTCGGGCAAGTCTTCGATTCTCGATGCCATCTCGTTCGCCCTGTACGGCAAGACCCCGAAGGTCGAGCGCGATACCAAGTCACTGATCAGCCAGCGGCGTGATGCGCTCCAGGTGGAGTTGGTGTTCGAAGTCGATGGCGTCGTGTGGAAAGTGGTCCGTGCCGTTCGCAAGACCGGGACGGCAGCACACGCCCTGTACCGCATCGATGACGAGGGTGAGCAGCGCATCGCCGACAAGGCGCGTGAGGTGACCGAGAAAGTGGAGGCACTCCTTGGGCTCGACTTCGAGGCGTTTCGACGCTCCGTCCTCCTCGCCCAGAACCAGTTCGCCGGCTTCCTCGAGGCACCCGCCGAGCGCAACAAGGTGCTCAAGGGCGTGTTCGGTTTCGACCGCCTCGATGCGATGCGCGACGTGACGAAGGGCCGTCTCGACGTGACCGGTGCGTCACTCCAGCATCTTGCGGCGCGACGCGCCTCTGCGGAGACGGACCGTCTGCAGCTCAAGGCTCGTTCTGTCGCGCTCGTCGCGGCCGCAGAGCGGGCTCGCATGCTTGAGGCGCTGCGCGAGAGCGTCCTTCAGGCGAACGAAGTGCTCCGCGAAGCCGAGGGCCGGGTGAAGCTCGCGGCAGGTGAGGTCGCCGCGATCGATGAACTCGCCTCGCGGGTTCCAACGCATCCCGACACCGAAGGCTTGTTCGCCGCAGCCGCGACCGCCGACAAGGCCGTCGCCGAATTCGATGCGACCCTCACTGGTGCCGCCGCCGCGGGCGCCGAGGCCGCAGCCACGCTGGAGGCGGTGCTCTCGGCATCTGGCGGCAGGAAAGCCATCCAGGAACTCGGCGAGCTTGTTGCTCAGGTCAATGCTGCACGGGAGGCCTCCCGCCGGGCGACGGGCCGCCTCGAGGCACTCCGCACCGACGAGAAGACTGCCGCGAGCACTGTGGCCGAGATCTCTGCTCTGGTGGTTGCGGCGGAGAAAAGTGCCACCGATGCTGTTCGAGCAATTGCCGATGCCGAAGCGGCAGAGGTCAAGGCACGCAGTGCCCGTGAGGAGGCGCATGCCACTGATCGCGCACACGGTCTCCGCACCGGACTCGCGGTGGGAACACCGTGTCCGGTGTGCCAACAGGCAGTGCTCACCCTTCCTCCGCCGGGCAAGCCGGGGAAGATCGACGCGGCGGAGGCAACGCTCGCTTGCGCCGTAGGGGAGGCTGGTGCCGCGCGGGAACGGAACACCGAAGCTGCTGCGGCGCTGGCCCAGGCACGGGCACGCCTTGCAGCTGCAAAGTCGAGAACCACTGAGATCGTGGCGTCGCTTGAAACCATCACGATGGAGGTCGTCGAGGCCGATGCCGCGGTGACCGCACTCCAGGAAGGAATCACGGCCCGTCTCGGTGAGGGCGACCCGCAGTCACTGCTGGCCGATCTTCGGTCACGCATCACGGCAGCGGAGGAGGCCGAGCGCAGCGCCAGAGCGGCTGAGGCCGCTGCGCGCCGCACCCGCGATGAAGCAGTGGCGGCGGTCACCAAGAGTCGAGCCGCCCTCGATCGATTGCGCACCGACACCGCCACCCTCGCTGGTCGACTCGGGGTGGCTATCGAGATTGGCGAGGGAGCCGCGGGCATCGCCACGGGACTGAAGGCACTGCGCGACGCATGCCTCGTCCGTCGCGAGAGTGCGGTCGCCGCCCGCGACCGCGCCGGTCACGAGACCGCGGCTGCCCAGGCGGCGCGGGTCGAACTGCTCGAGGGCGCTGGCCTGGCCTCGGGCGACGACATCGTCGAGATCACACACGCCGCCGCCCGCGAAGCCACTGAGTTGGCTGCCGAGGTGAAGGTGCTGGAGCGCAACCTCGCAGAACTCGATGTGCTCGGCGCCGAGGAAACTGCGACGCTGGCATCACGTGACCTGCTCGAACGCCTGCATGGAGACCTGGCGCCCTCGAAGTTTCTCGAGTACGTCCTGGACGAGCGGCGACACGTTCTTGCTGATCTCGGCGGCACCCATCTCGAAACCCTGACCGCTGGCCGGTACCAGTTCAGTGACGACGGCGAGTTCAACGTCATCGATCTCGCCGCCGCCGACCAGGTGCGGACCGCCGTTTCGCTCAGCGGTGGCGAGACATTTCTCGCCTCCCTGGCGTTGGCCCTCGCTCTCGCCGAGATCGTGTCGCGCGAGGGCGGCAGGCTCGACGCATTCTTCCTGGATGAGGGTTTCGAGAGCCTCGATCCCGAGCACCTCGACCTGGCGATGGACGGTATCGAGCGCCTGGTGGCATCGGACCCGGACCGGCTCGTCGTCGTCGTGAGTCACGTACCCGCCCTGAGGGATCGATTCGAAGATCTGATCGTGCTCGAAGGTGATGCGGTCACCGGCTTCACACGGGTGGTCTCCGGAGCCGGGGTCTCCGCGTGACCGGACCGCTTGCCGGTACTCGCGTGGTGGAGATCGCATCGATTGGACCCGGTCCGTTTGCAGCGATGGTCATGTCCGATCTTGGTGCTGAGGTGATCCGCGTCGAGCGTCCGGACACCGGCGGAGCGGCTCCCACCGATCCGCTGCTGCGGGGACGCACCGCGTCGATCGCCCTCGATCTCAAGAACCCGCGAGCGATCGAGGTGTTGCTGCGTCTCGTCGAGCGGAGTGACGTTCTGGTCGAGGGACTCCGCCCCGGCGTCGCCGAACGGCTCGGCTTCGGTCCCGATATCTGTGCTGCGAGAAACCCCCGGCTCGTGTTCGGGAGGATGACCGGATGGGGCCAGACCGGTCCCAGGGCGGGCGACGTCGGACACGACATCGACTACATCGCCGTGTCCGGCGCCCTCCATCCGATCGGTATCGCGGGCGGTCCGCCGGTTCCGCCGCTCAACCTCGTCGCCGACTTTGGCGGGGGTGGCATGCTGCTCGTCGTCGGGGTGCTCGCCGCCCTCATCGAACGCGAGCGATCGGGCAGAGGCCAGGTCGTGGACGCCGCCATGGTCGACGGTTCGGCCCTCTTAATGGCGATGCACTTCGGTTTTCTCGCCGACGGACTATGGAGCCAGTCACGCGGCGACAATCTTCTTGATGGCGGTGCGCCGTTCTACCGCTGCTACCAAACGTCGGATCACCGGTTCGTCGCCGTCGGTGCTCTCGAACCGCGGTTCTACGCCGCCCTGATCGACGGCCTCGGTCTCGGCGCCGAACATCTTCCAGCTCAATACGACCGATCCGGATGGGATCGGCTCGCCAAGCGCTTCGCCGAAGTCTTCGGGAGTCGAACGCGCGACGAGTGGGCGGCGACGTTCGCCGGGACCGATGCCTGCGTCACACCGGTGCTCGCGCCTGCAGAAGCCCCCGATGATCCGCACCTCGCAGCACGACGCACGTACGTCGATGTCGGCGGAGTCGTTCAACCGGGGATCGCACCGCGCTTCTCCGCATCGCAAGCAACGGATCCGCTTCCCGGTCGGCCGCCGGGGGCAGATACCACAGCTGTGTTGCTCGATCTCGGGTTCACAGAGACCGAGATCCACGACCTGCAGCCATAGATCGGGTGCGTACCCGCCCTTTCTCTTGCTGCCTATCCACGCCCCGAATCTTGACCGGAGATCGCTCAGGTCGAGCACGAACCCATCCTGCGGGAGCGCCAAACGCCGGCAGTACGATCCCGCCTCGTGGCTCGTGTCGGCATCCTCGGACTTCCCAACGTCGGCAAGACGACGCTCTTCAACGCGCTCACCGGATTATCGGCTCCCACCGCACCGCATCCGTTCTCGACGGCCGAGCCAAATGTCGGCGTCGCCCGGGTCCCCGATGAACGCCTCGAGCGCGCTGGGCAACTCGAGAAATCGGCGAAGGTGGTGCACGCCACCCTCGATCTGCTTGATCTTCCTGCCATGGCACCGGGTGGTGCGGGGTTCGGCCCGCAATTCTTCGGGCGGCTGCGCGAGATGGAGGCCGTTGCCGTCGTGTTGCGGGCCTTCCCATCGGATGCCGTACCGGACTCCGACTCGGGTATCGATCCTGTCGCCCAGGCCGAGACACTCCTTCTCGAACTCGCTCTGGCCGACGCCGAGGTGTTCCTGCGCCGCGCCGATAGGACCGCCAGAGAGGGGATGTCGGATATCTCGAAGCGCATGGCGGCGGAGACCTTCGCCAAGGCTGCCGCATTGTTGAGTGAGGGGATCGCGCTGCGCGCCAGAGAGTGGACCGAGGCGCAGCTCGACGCATTCCGCGACCTCACCCCTCTTACTTTGAAACCGGCGGTGTGGGTGATCAATGTTTCCGAAGACGCCACCGACCCGCAGGCGCTCGAGTCGGCCGTCGCCGCAGTCGTGCCCGCGGGCGACGTAGTGGTCGTCGTCTCGGCGCTCCTCGAGGAGGAGGCGGCGCGACTCGATCCGGCAGACCGAGCGGAACTCTACGAAGGCTTCGGACTCGGGGAGGGAGCGCTCACCCGCGTCGTGCGCGCCACCTATGACGCCCTCGGTCTCATTTCGTTCTTCACGGTCGGTCCGAAGGAGTCGCGCGCCTGGACGGTGCGACGCGGCGCCTCGGCCCCGGAAGCAGCCGGGAAGATCCACAGCGACCTCGAGCGCGGCTTCATTCGCGCCGAGGTGGTCGCCATCAACGAAGTGCTTGCCGCCGGGGGATGGGACGCGGCCAAGGCCGCAGGCAAGGTCCGGCTCGAAGGCAAGGACTACCGCGTTGTCGAGGGCGACGTTCTCGTGGTGCGCTTCTCCGTCTGAGGTCTAGCCTCGCAGCCCATGCGAGCAGTGCTGCAGCGGGTCACTTCGGCGCAGGTGGTCGTCGACGGTGCGATCGTCGGATCGATCGACCGCGGACTGCTGGTGTTCGTGGGCGTCGGTGAGGGTGACACCGCCGACGATGCCGCTCGGCTTGCCGATCAGATCGTGCATCTCCGCATCTTCGGCGACGAGGCGGGGAAGATGAATCTCGCGGTGTCCGACGTCAATGGTGCGGTGCTGGTGGTGAGTCAGTTCACGCTCCACGCCGACACCAGTCGGGGGAGACGACCATCATTCACCAGAGCCGCTCCGCCGGAACACGCCGCAGCGATGGTCGAGCGACTTGCCGTCGCGATCGCCGACTCCGGCGTTCGCGTGGCGAACGGAAGTTTCGGAGCCCACATGGAGGTGACGCTGGTGAACGACGGACCCGTCACGATCGTCCTGGACACGACGCCAGACTGAGGTCGGCAGGACTCGTTGCGGAGAGTGCAAACATGGCGCCATGCGCACCTGGATGCATCACCCCACTTCGTACTTCATGACCCTGGTGATCGCGCTTCTCGGAGGACTACTTACTGGTTCCCTCGTGGTGGTACTGGTGCTCGTGGCGGCTCTCAGCATCGCCTGGGTCGCTATGAGGAGGAGCCTCAACGCTTCGCGGCGTGGCCGCATCGTCTGGACGATGCTTGCCGTTGCCACGGCGCTCGCCGCCGCGGCTCAGCTCGTGCCGTACGGTCGCGACCACACCAATCCACCGGTTACCGCCGAGCCGGCATGGAACGCTCCGGAGACGCGCGCCCTGGCGGTGAGAGCCTGCTTCGACTGTCACGGCAACGAGACGGCATGGCCGTGGTACACCGATGTCGCTCCCATTTCCTGGCTCTTGACGAATCATGTGGTCGAGGGACGCCGCGTGCTCAACTTCTCCACCTGGGACCGACCACAAGGCGAGTTGGACGAGATCGCGGAGACGATCCGTGAGGGCGAGATGCCACCCGCCTCGTATGTCATCCTGCACCCCGACGCCCGACTGAGTGGTGCTGAGAAGCAGCAACTGATCGACGGTCTCGAAGCAACGATCACGGCATCACCGCCGGGTTAGCGTCGGTCGGAGTCCTTAGAGCGCGCGCTCCCGACTCCCGCGATGAACTTCGGGGCTGCGAGCGCCACGATTCCGATTCCGTACCAGACCAGCGTGTCGTCGGCGTCGATGCCCCACGCCGTGCTCCATCCGTTGGCGGACCACAGCGCTGCCGCTCCGAGGAACCAGGCCATACCGAAGAGGGTGCCTCCCGATGAGCGAAGCACTCTCGCGGCGCCAGCGAGCACCGGGAGGGTGATGAGCAACCCGATCGGCCAGATCACGATCGTCGCACCCGCAGCGACACCGAGACCCTTCCCGCCGCGGAATCGGAACCAGGGGCTGTGGATCTGACCGGCAACCGCAGCCAGCCCCGCCCCGACGGCGGTCCAGTCACCGTCGAGGTTTGCTCCGACGATCGCCGCGGACGCACCTTTGACCAGGTCGAGGGCGAGTACGGCGGCGGCAAGTCCTCGGCCGCCAAGCCCCAACGCGTTGGCCGCCCCCGGGTTTCGCGTCCCCGCAGTGCGCAGGTCGATCCCACGCATGCGGCTCACGACATCCGCCGTGGGGAGGGATCCGATCAGGTAGCCGATGAGCAATGCCCAGATCACGACTTCGCCTCCAGCCACGCGGTTCCTGCCACGCAGACATGCGCAAAGTCGCAGTGGCGGCAGGCGTCCGACGGCGCTGCAGGGTGTTCGGACGCCGTTGCCGCGGCGATCAGTGCACCGAGATGTGCTCGGGCCGCTTGGAGCCAGGCCTCATCCACGGTCTCGGTCACCTCGTCGATGTCGTTGCCGCCGCAGTAGGCAAACGTCACGCGGATCGCCGCAGGTACGCGCCCGCCCGCAAGTCCTGCTTCGGCGACGGCGAGTGCGTACGCCTCGAGTTGTACGTTGCGCGCTGGGTCGTCGGTAGCGCGTCCGCTCTTGAAGTCGACCACCTCCCATCCGTCGCCATCTTCGTAGATGGCGTCGATGCGTCCTGAGATGCGCACCTCGTCGATCACCAGCGTGAACGGCGCCTCGACCAGGATCGGACGCTGTGCGGCAAATCGCGAGCGGGAGAATCGGGCGTAGGCACTCTCGGGGGACGCCTCGTCGCCGACAGCGTCGTAGAACCCGGGCGTGGCGTCCTCGAACGCAACCGTCCCCCGGTTGTGCATTTCGATGCGCCGATGCAGTTCGACGCCGCGGCGCGCGGCTGGACTCGGGCGGCGGGGAAGGCGATCGATCTCGGACCATCGATACCGCAGTGGGCATGAGGCGAGGGTGACCAGCCCTGTCACTGAGGTCGTGAACGGTGCGGGCTCGCTCGTGCCGATCCCGGGTTCAGGCAGCCCGGCGAGGTCGATGCGCAGCTGATCCACGGCGCGATCGTACGGTTCTGCAAGACGAGCGAATTCCGCAAGTGTTCGGGGAACGTCCGCGTCGAACGCCGTTTCCGCAAGGGCATTGCGCCAACCGTCCGTGAACAGCGGATCCGGTGCGGGGGATCGCGACAAGAGGGACGATCTCACTGGCGGCTCACCCGCATCATCGCACCGCGCTGCGGCCGGGCTGGCAACCGCGTCGATGATCTCGAACAGTCGGCTCGCTTTCCGCGGCTTGACGCCGCCTGTCCAGAAAGCGCCCGAAGCGAAGATGGAATGACGAGCCCTGGTCACGGCGACGTATGCGGTGCGCCACTCCTGATCGGCGTGGGCGACCCTGAGCACGCCCTTGCGCTGGTCTTCGTCTCCGTCGAGCGAGGGAAGGACGTCGCGGTCGAGCCGGAGGTGGAATGGAACGACGAAGGGCACCGAGACCGGATCCTCGAACTGGATCACCCGCGACGGGAACACGTCGTGTTCCAGCGCCGGGAGGAACACGGTGTCCCACTCGAGTCCCTTGGCGCGATGCACGGTGAGCAGTGGCACTGCGTCTGCCCCACTCACGCGGGCCGTGTCCAACTCGCCCGACGACGCCTCGTCGGCGAGTAAGTCGAGGTGGTCGAGGAATGCCGCGAGCGACGGCGCCCCCTCGAGTGGACTCCACTCCTCGGCGAGATCGAGGAACCGGTAGAGGTTGAGACGAGCCGAAAGGCGCGCCGCGTCCTCAAGGGCGTCCACCTCAGGCCAGGCATCGGTGCGATCAAGCAGGATGCGGCACAGCTCCACGAGGCTCACACCCTGGGCGGTGGAGAGCAGTCCGCGGTACAGGCTGCGGAACTCGGAGATGCGGCGATGCGCCTCGGGACGGAGTCCCTCCACACGATCGAGATCATCGACGGCTTCGAGCAAGGCCCAACCGATCCCGGATTCTTCATCCACATCCTTCGGCCGGCGCTCACGTACCCAGGCAACGAGGGGACCGAGGTCGCCCAATCCGAGTCGGTACCGCGAGCCGGTGAGGAGCCGGCTGAGGGCGACGGCATCGTCCGGTCGACCGAGGATGCGGAGCCAGGCGTGAAGGTCGACGACTTCGGGCACTTCGAGGAGACCGCCGAGGGAAGCGACCTCCACCGGGATGCCGCGGTCGACGAGTGCATCGCGCACCGCACTCATCTGGCGGTGCTTGCGAAAGAGGATGGCGATCTCGCGCCACGGGGTTCCCGACTGATGGAGCGTCTCGACCTCCTCTGCGATCCAGCGGGCCTCCGCTTCGGCGGAGTGGAGCCAGTGGGTGACGATGTGTCCGGATCCCGCACCATTGCGGTGCTGAAGAGCCGGCAGTTCACCGGGGCGATGCAGCTCGTTGCGGATCGTGTTGGCCACGTTGACGATCTTGATGTCGCTGCGCCAGGTGACTGCAAGGTTCTTGGAATCTGCGGGCTTGCCATCGGGGCGCGGGAAATGCTCCGGGAACGAGGCGAAATTGTGAGGCGATGCCCCGCGCCATTCGTAGATGGTCTGGTCGGTGTCGCCAACCGCGGTGACCGGGAACCCGCCGCCGAAGATCGTACGCAGCAACTCCCGCTGTCCGGGGTTGGTGTCCTGGTACTCGTCGAGGAGCACGATGCGATATCTGCTGCGGATTCGTTCGGCGAGACCGGGGTATTCCGTCACCAGACGATGTGCCAGGGTCACGAGATCGGCGAAGTCGACGACGCCAAGCGCGCGCTTGCGGCGCTCGTAGGCAGCAAGCACCTCGGCGAGTGCGTTGCGCTCGAGCGATACGTCATCCGCAGCGTCGACGAACAGTGCAGCCACCGACAGGAGGTGGTCCCCGAGCGTGGATGCAAGGCGGGCTACCCGGTCGACCACCTTTCCCGCTTGGGTGAGGTCGAGCAACGGGCGTGGGGCATCGGCGATGGCGTCGCGCATCAGTTGGCGCGTATAACCCGGGGTGACGATGCGGACCTCGCGGGCGGTGCCGACGAGCGAACCGAACTCACGCAGGAGGCCGTGGGCGAACCCGTGATACGTCGTGACCTCGACCTCCCTGCCCTCGGCCGCAGCCTCGGGAAGGGTGGTGCGGAGCCGGTCGGCGAGTTCGCCGGCAGCCTTGTTGGTGAACGTGATCCCCAGGGCCTCTTCGGGTTCGACGACCCCGGTCCTCACGAAGTGGGCGAGCCGCAGTGCCATCGTTCCGGTCTTTCCGGAACCTGCCCCGGCGGCTACCCGGAGCGGCGCGAGCGGGTACTCGATTACCTCTTTCTGTTCGGGCGAGGGTGCAAAGCCGGTCATGAGAAAGCCTCCCGGCCTTCGGGCCATTCCGGACACACGATGCGCACCGGGCACCGTTCGCACTGCTCACCCGGGATCGTCGGCCACTCCTCGGCGAGGATGCCCTCCTGCACCCGGATCATCTCGGTGACAACGTCGTCCATGCGATCCATCGAGAACCTGCGGACCGCAACGCTCTTGCGTTTGCCAGGGCTTACGCCCGGGTACCAGAACTCTGCTCCGGCAACTCCCTCGCCCGTCGCCAGCACGTAGAAGCCGAGCTGAACCGCAGCGGCGGCTTCGTCATCGTTCAGCATGCTGGTTCCGGTCTTGTAGTCGACGATGTGCACCCCATCGCTCCGACGCTCAGCACGATCGACCCGTCCCGACCAGGGCACCCCGTTCAGCTCGTAGGAAACCGCAGTCTCGAACCCGACCGCAGGACCTCTTCCTGGCCAGAACATGTACAGATGAGCGAGGATCCGCTCGGCGCGGGCCCGCCACGAATCGGCCCACGGGGGACCGTTGAAGTCGGCCGGATCGAACTCCGCAGCGAGAACCGCGATGGCGCGTTCGATGGTGCCGTGGTCCCGGCCTGCAGCCACCGCTTCGCGTTCCACGACTTCGAGGACACGGTGGATCACCGAACCGAGCTCGGCGTAGAGCGAACCGCCGTCCGAGATCCTCAGCTGCCGCTCAAAGGCGTATCGCCGCGGACATGTGGCATACGAGTCCGCCTGACTGGGCGACAGTCGCGGACTGTCACCCACGAGGCCGGTGTCTGGCCCTGCGGGAAGCACGCCAGCGAACTCGGTCATCCTCCGCGAATGCCAGGGGTCGTCGGCGGCGAGTGCCCCGAGCGCAGCGAGCCTGTCGGTGGCAGGCAGTGTCGCATCGGCGACCCTGCGCCGCAGCCAGGCTTCGGCGTCGCGCGGCGTCGTGGGAGCCTCATTCTCGGTCGGGGGCAGCACCGCATCGGCGAGGGGGAGGCCGGACACCTGGGACAGAAACCGGCTCGGAGCCCCTCCAGCGTCGTCGGGGAGTCCGACCGTGCAGGTCCATACGACCCGGATGCGCGCCCGGCACATGGCGGTGTAGGCGAGACGGCGTTCCTCCTGGATGCGGAAGCGGCCATAGGCGCGATCGTCTCCACTCAGCCCGGGAGATAGGTGTCGTGTTCCGAGCAACGAGTCGCGGGAACGCAGGTCGGGCAGCACACCCTCGCGGGCGTCGGCGATGAAGACGATGTCGAACTCCATGCCTTTGGCCTGGTGCAGCGTCGTCAGCGTGACCCGATCGTCGTCGCCGCCACGAAATGAGATGAGTGGCTCGGCCTCGAAGTCCTCGGAACGCACCATTGCGGCGTATGCGGCGAGACCCGCACCCGGGTCGCGTTCACGCAGCCTGTCGAGTGCCTGCGAAAACGAGGACAGGGCTCTGCGGTCGCCGTCGTCGCCGATCGCAAGGGCCGCCAGTCCGGGCAGCGTTGTCCAGAGATGCCAGAAGCCGTCTGCGGCGGGTCGGTCGACCGCCCAACCGGGATCCGCCAGCGTCGCCGCAACCACGCTGACGGCGTCTCCGGCATTGCGGATCGCCTCCGGCCAGCCGTGCACCGAAGCTCTGCGTTCGATCTCGCGTGTCGCCGACAGGGTGAGTCCCACCAGCGGACCCATCAGCACGCGGCGAAGCGCATCCGGATCACCGTGGGCAGCGGCCTCGGCAAGGCCGAGGACGGGGCGGACCGCTCTGTGGTCGGCGAGCCGCGAGTCGGGACGCAGGTGTGGGATACGACGCCGGTCCAGCGCTCGCGACAGCTCGGGGAGGAACCGGCGCTTCGATCGCACCAGCACTCCCATGTTGCGATAGGGGATGCGGTCGCGCAGGTGGGCCCGCTGCAGTTCGGCGGCGATCCATTCCGTCTCCGCCGACTGCTGGTTGAACCCGTAGGTCTCGACCGAACCGTGTCCCGCAGCCGCAATAACCGGACCCGCCGATCCGGGAAGTCCTGCCCCGGACGTGAGCCGCACCGCCGCATCGAGAATTGCCTGGGGTACCCGGAAAGAGGTCGAGAGCACGATGCGTCGCGCCGGTTGCCCCGACGCATCAGGGAATCGTTGCGGGAACTCGGCGACATTGGACAGCTCGGCGCCCCGGAACGAATACACCGACTGGTAGGGATCGCCCGCTGCGGTGAGGTTGCGGTGACCGCGCGCCAGGCTCTCCGCAATCCGCGCCTGGGCCACGGTGGTGTCCTGGTACTCGTCGACGAGTACGTAGAGGAATCCTTCGGTGAACTCTGCTGCGGTGGCGGGATCCTCGAGCACTCGCAGCGCCTCGACCTGGAGGGTTCCGTAGTCGATCCGACCGCGGGCGAGCAACGCTGTGCGGTAGCGCGAGAAGAAACCCGGAAGTGCCCGCCAGTCGTCGCGAGCGAATGCGGCGAGTGCGTCGGCGTCGACCATGCGCTCCGCCGCTCGCAATCCGAAGTCGGCGACCTCCTCGGCAAACGCCCGGCTGCCGAGAAGGGGGCGGAAGAGGACCGGCCACTGCGCGGCGTCCTCGGTGCGGAGGGTCTCGGCGACGAGTTCGATGTGCTCGGGTCCCGTGAGCAGGGTCGGCGTCGCAGTCCATCCGGCGACGGGCCCCTGCGCTTCGAGAATGCGCATCGCCAAGGAATGAAACGTCGAAGCCGAGATGACGGTGAAGGATCGTTCCATGCCTGCGGCGACCCGAGCCTTGAGGTCCGCCGCGCCGCGACGCGAGAACGCCAGGAGCAGGATTCGCTCTGGTGGCACGCCGCGACCGATGAGATGGCGGGCTCTGCGCACCAGGAATTCGGTCTTGCCTGCTCCCGGTCCGGCGACGACCAATTGCGGGCCGTCGGTATCGGCCACGGCGTCGTCCCATTGGTCGGGCCGAAGGTTGATCTCGTTCACTCCGCCAAGGTAACCGGCACTGCTGACGGATTCCCCGGCGGAAGGGATGCGATCGTTCGGTAGATTGGCGTTCGAGGAGGAACGGCACATGGCGCACGACATCCTGGGTGACGGACTGCGGGAGTGGGATTCCCCCCTCTACTCCGAGGCTCTCCAACAGTTCGATCGCGTCGCCGACCTCATCGACCTCGATCCCAACATCGCTGAGCGGCTCAGGGTGCCGCAGCGGGCGATGATCGTCACGATCCCGTATCGCAGCGATGACGGCACCGAGGTGAAGAGCCTGTTCGGATACCGCGTCCAGCACGTGCTCACGATGGGCCCGACGAAGGGTGGCATCCGGTATTCCCTCGACGTCAACCTCGGCGAGGTGGCGGCATTGGCGATGTTGATGACCTGGAAGTGCGCCATCGTCGGGCTCCCTTTTGGCGGAGCCAAGGGTGGGGTCCGGGTTGATCCACTGACCCTGTCGCGCGCCGAGACCCAGCGGATGACACGTCGGTTCACCGCTGAGATCATCGACTTCATCGGGCCCAACAAGGACATTCCTGCGCCGGACATGGGAACCGACGAACAGGTGATGGCGTGGATCATGGACACCTACAGCCAGCAGGTGGGTCACACCGAGCCGGCGGTAGTCACTGGGAAGCCCCCCGCCCTCGGTGGATCGGTGGCGAGACGAGAGGCGACTGGCCGCGGTCTGGTGAGTCTGATCCCCGTGGCCGCGGCCCAGCGCGGCGTACAGACCGATGGTGTGAAGGTTGCGATCCAGGGTTTCGGAAACGTTGGCCGTTTCGCCGCCCTCGCCGCAGCGCAGGCGGGAGCGCGGGTGGTTGCGATCTCAGACGTGTCGGGTGGTGTCTACAACGGCAATGGCATCGACATCGATGCGGCGATGGAGCACGTCGACCGCAATCGGACCCTGGACGGTTTCACGGGCGGCGGGACGAGGATCAGCAACTCCGACCTGTTGGTGAGCGATTGCGAGATCCTCATGCCCTGTGCCACGGGCGGAGTCATCACCGGGCAGAACGCCGGTGACGTCAAGGCGAAGATCGTGATGGAGGGCGCCAACGGACCGACCACGCTCGAGGCCGACGGGATCCTCAACGGCAAGGGTGTGCTCGTCGTACCGGATGTGCTTGCCAACGCCGGTGGCGTGACAGCGTCCTACTTCGAATGGGTTCAGGACCTGCAGCAGTACTTCTGGACCGATTCTGAGATCGTTGGCAGGCTGCGCGAGATCATGAGCCGCGCCTACGACGAGGTGCAGGCACTTGCGATCAAACACGACACCGACATGCGTACGGCTGCTCTGATCAAGGGCATCAAGCGGGTTGCCGACGCCAAGCTGGCGCGCGGCGTATTCCCCTGATCGTCAGGCGCTGGCGACGAGCGACTGGGTGACGAACGCCGGACAGATGTCCTGGAACGAGCACCAGTCGCAGAGTTTGCTCACCCGCGGCGGGAACCGGTCGTCGTCGATCGCCTTGTTGATCGCCGCCCACAGCGCCCGGAGTTGGCGATCCATGGCGTCGAGTTGGGTGTCGACCACGGGGATCTCGTACACGGTGGGACCGTTGAGGTAGATCAGCTTGATCGCATCCGGAGTCCGTCCACTGCGGCGCCTGATGAGGAGCGCGTAGATCTTCAGTGCAAAAAAGGCAGGGAGGGCGTACTGCTCCGGGGGAGCCTTCCCGGTCTTGTAATCGGTGATCACGAGTCGGCCGTCTGCGGTCTCCTCCATCCGATCGAGGATGCCACGGATCACGATCCCGTCGAGGTCCTCGAGCATGTCGAGTTCGCGGTCGAGCGGTTCGACGCGAGTGGGATCCTCGACGGTGAAGTAGTTGGCGAGCAGAGCCAGGCTCTCGAGCCCCCAGGCGCGCTCTTCTTCCACCGTGGCGAACAAGCCTTCGTACTCGGTCCCCCGGATCTCTCCCCATGCAGTGCGGAAGAGGTCGTAGAGGAGTTCCGGGGTGCGCTCGGCGGCGGGGCGGTCGTAGAGCCGCTGCAGGGCGATGTGCGCCGTCGTACCGCGCGCCTGGTACACGGTGGTCGGCTCGGGCAGCCTGTCGATTGCCCGGAACTTGAAGAGCTGCGGGCAGTGCTTGAAATCGCTTGCCCGGCTCGGTGAAAGGGTCTCCAGCGGCATGTCAGGGACTATACGGGTGCCGACTGACACGAATGTAGTTCAGGCCCTTCGTCGGAGGCGGAGGTCGCGGTCCCACCACGCAAAGGAGAGCATCCCAACGCCGACCCACAGCGCCGAGAGCCGGAACATGCTCGGGTACCCGAGACGCGACACGAGGGTGCCGAGGATCGGCGCACCCGTCAGCGCTCCCAGGTCGAACAGCCCGGTGAAGATCGCGGCAGCCGCGCCGCGGGAGGCGCTGCTCGCCCTCCCGAACGCGATCGCGAACAGGATCGGGAACCCGTAGCCGTGACCCGCGCCGCAGAACACTCCGGCGATGACGATGGCAATTCCGGAGTGGGCCGAGGCGAGGAGAAGGAACCCGGTGGCGAAAAGGGCCATCGCCGGATACAGCACTCGTTTGGCTCCGATCCGATCGGGGAGCCAGCCAGCGACGAGGCGCAGCGTGATCGCCGTGGTGGCGTATGCCGCAAAGAACGAACCGACCGATCCAATCCCGGTCTCGTCGATAAAGGTTCGCAAGAAGGTGAAATAGGCGCTGAGCGCAAAGGCGAACACGAGGGTCACCCACCAGAGTGGAATGAGATCCGGCTGCAGAAGCGATCTCATGAACGGCACGCGATCACTTTCGGCGACCGGCGGAGCCGACTCGGTGAGAAACAGGCCAATCACCAATCCCACGATCCCGAGTCCGAAAGATGCGATGAACAGCGACTCGAAAGCAAAATGGGCGAGCAGCGCGTCGCCGAGCACGCCTCCCACTGCGATCGGGAGCATTCCTGAGACACCGAAGAGGGCAAGACCCTGGGTGCGGCGTTCCTGAGGCACGAGATCCGCGGCATAGGTGAAGAGGGCGGTGAACAAGAGCGCTCCACCAAGGCCGTGGATGATGCGCACGATGTAGAGCCACGGGCCGATGTCTTCGACCGTGAGGTACAAGAGCAGCGAGACGACACTCACGACGTTGCCGACGAGGATCACCGGTCGTCGTCCTCTGCGATCCATCTCGCGACCAACGGCGGGGCGAATCACGATGGCGGCGAGGGCGCTCACACCGACGATGAGCCCGATTTCGGTCTCGCCCGCTCCGAGACCTTCGAGGTATCGCGGGAAATGCACGAACAGGAAGAACGCCAGGCCCGAGAAGAAGCTGAGCAACCAGGCGAGCACGAATCGTCGGGACAGGAGCGTCGTCATGACGGGGGCAGGCTAGGGACGTGCCGAGAACGCGAATTCGAACAGAAGCGGGACCGCGAAAAACTCACGCGAAAACCATTCATGAGACGCGAAATCTCAGCACCGTTTTTGCTTGACCATCGCCGGGGCGCGTCATACATTCCCACTTGTCACTCAGGGCGACTTGAGGACGCCGAAGGGAGGCAACTCTCGGAGGCGGCACCCGACCCCGCTCCCGCAAGGGAGGGTCGCAGCAGGCGAAAGCGATGCTGCGGTTGCCGGGCCAGCCGACGCACACGGACTCGTTCCGAGGCGGCGGGCAGGAGTACCTCGCAAGGTGTGCTTCGAACGGGAAACCCCGAGAGGGTGCAGGCTTCGGCCGAGACTCCCTCGGGGTTCTCCGCGTTCTGAGGGGTTGTAGTCCTTCGCCAGCGTCGGGGCAATGGGCAATGGGCAATG
>JBBTKD010000017.1:18825-26594 GCA_038059105.1 Actinomycetota bacterium
TTGCGGGAGGCTCCGTAGGAGCCGACCTTTCGCATGCCCACGAGCCAACTTTCCATTTTCGATCTACCCTTCCCCTTATGACCTACCCACGCCGTCTGCTCACCGATGGAGAGGAAGTCGTCCGGGAGTTCCGGCCCCATTGGCGTCTCCTCGTGTTCCCGTTCTTTTGGGTCCTCCTCCTGGCTGCGGCGGTCTTCATGACCTGGAGGATCGCTCCCGACGCCGAGGCGTTCGACTGGGCTGTCACCGGGATCGCCTTCGTCGCGTTCCTCAAACTCGGGTTCTATCCGTTCATCTCGTGGTGGTTTACGCACTACGTGCTCACCAACGAGCGCCTGATCCGGCGCAGTGGTGTGCTCGCCCGCCACGGCAAGGAGATTCCTCTCGAGAACATCAACGACCTGGCGTTCTCCCAGAACATCCTGGAGCGGGTGCTGCGATCCGGAGATCTCCTTGTCGAATCTGCGGGCGAGCAGGGGCAGCAGCGATTCGGGGACATTCCCGATCCGGAGGCGTTCCAGAGTCTCGTCTACAAGGTTCGAGAGATGCGCACCAAGGACATGGCGCGCGGGTCCGGTCACGCCGCCATGGACGACGCCTCGCAGCTGGAGCGGTTTTCCGCCCTCCTCAAGGAAGGTCTGATCACCCAGAAGGACTTCGACCGCAAGCGGCAAGAGCTGCTCGGCGACGGCGAAGCCTGAGCGAGCGCGAGGGGGCCGCGGGATGCCACACATGATGGATGACTTCCCGCTGCTCCTCTCGACCCTCTACGACCGCGCCGTGCGTATCCATCCGGGCCGACCAATCGTGTCGGTCGAGCACGACCTCAGTGTCACCCGCACCACGTTCGGCGCAACCGACGATCGAGTCCGCCGACTGGCGACCGCCCTCGCCCGCCTGGGTGCTGAACCCGGCGATGCCGTTGCCACCTTTGCCTGGAACAACATCCGCCACCACGAGCTCTACTGGGCAACCGCCAACACCGGTCGGGTGTGCCACACCCTGAACATCCGGTTGTTCCCCGACCAACTCGCCTACATCGTGAACCACGCCACGGACAAGGTCTTGTTCGTCGATCCCAACCTGGTGTCGCTCGTGGAGCGCTTCGCCGACGATCTCAAGACCGTGGAGCACTTCGTCGTCATGGGGGATGCGATCCCGAACACCTCCTTGCGGAATGCCGTCGCCTACGAGGACCTCATCGCCGATGCTGTCCCCTGGGGAGCGTGGCCGCTCTTGGACGAGCGGTCACCGATGATGCTCTGTTACACCTCGGGCACCACCGGCCACCCCAAGGGTGTGGCCTACACGCAGCGGTCCACCTACATGCACACGCTGAGTTCTCTCGCCACCTTGCCCATCAGTGCCGCGGACGTCGTGCTTCCCGTCGTGCCGATGTTCCATGCCGCCGCCTGGGGATACCCGTTTGCCGCGACGACGGTGGGTGCGACGCTGGTGTACCCGGGGCCCGATCTGTCTGCCGCGGCCTTGGTCGGACTCTTCGAGAGCGAGAAGGTGACCTTCTCTGCAGGAGTGCCGACGGTGTGGGGCGGGATCCAGCAGTACCTCATGGAGCACCCGGAGGCGGACACCTCGTCGATCCGGGCGTTCCTCTGCGGTGGTTCTGCGGTGCCCCGTTCGATGATCGAGTGGTTCCACCGCGAGCGCGGGATCATCATCCAGCAGGGATGGGGGATGACGGAGACCAACCCCGTCGCGTCGGCATCGTCGCTGCTGCCCGAGCATGCCGACCTGCCCTTCGACGAGCAGCTCGATCGACTCGAGACTGCGGGCCTTCCGGTCGTCGGCCTCCAGGTGAAGATCGTCGACGAGTCGGGTAGCGAACTGCCCCATGACGGCGTGGCCTTCGGGGAGTTGCTGATTCGCGGTCCGTGGATCGCCGCCGAGTACTACCGCGATGAGCGGAAGGAAGCCTTCGTCGACGGATGGATGCGCACCGGCGACGTGTGCAAGATCACGCCCGAGGGATACATCGTCATCACCGATCGCGCCAAGGACGTCATCAAGTCGGGCGGCGAGTGGATCTCATCCCTCGACCTGGAGCGCGAACTGATGGCGCACCCTGCGGTTCTCGAGGCCGCGGTGATCGGGGTGAAGCACGTCAAGTGGCAAGAGCGTCCGCTCGCTCTCGTGGTGAAGCGTCCCGGTATGAAGGTGACCGCAGACGAGTTGCTGGAGCACCTCGGACATCGGGTGGCAAAGTGGTGGCTCCCCGATGTCATCGAATTCGCCGATGCCCTCCCCAAGACCGGCACCGGTAAGTTCGACAAGAAGGTCGTGCGCGACCAATTCAGTCACGTCCTACTGGATGGGTGAGAATCCGTTTCTCCCCTCGGAGGGGGGAGTACCCCGAAGGGGGGAGGGGGCGCTCCCGAGAGTGACCCAGTCCGATGGTTGACACTCCCGCTCTCCGAGCGGTGAAGGAATCCGGACTCAATCACGAGGTCGTCGAGTACGGCCAGGTCGGGTCGGTCGAGGAAGCCGCTGTGGCGCGCGGTATTGCCGTCAATCGGGTCATCAAGACGATCGTCGTCCGCCGCGGCGAGGGTGACCTCCTCATGGTGCTGGTGCCGGGTGATCGCGTCATCGACTGGGCCAAGCTCCGTCAGGTATGCGGAGTCTCGCGGATGTCATTGGCTTCGGCCGAGGAGGCACTCGTCGCAACCGGGTACGAACCGGGAACCATCACGCCATTCGGTTCCATCACGGCCCTGCCGGTGATCGCCGATGCTTCGATGAACGGTCTGGCGTCAATCGGGGGCGGAGCCCACGGGGTGGCGATCAATGTGGATGCTGAGGAGTTGATCGGGTTTCTCGGAGCGAGGGTGGAGGACGTGACGAGGGTGATTTGAAGTGTGGGCAATGCTGATGTGATCGCCGTTCCCGAGGGGGCGGTGATGTCTCCCGGTTTCTGTCACACCTGAGTCGTACTTTGTGGGCATGGAAACGATGCGAGCCGACCACGCTGCGGTCGATCCTGCGGAGCACCCGATTGACGAGTACCTGCGCCTGCGTGGAGAGGTCACCATGCTTCAGGCACGATGTGCTGAAGTGTTGGGCCGGATCGATGGCGAGGGGTTGTTCGCGGATGCCGGTTATCTATCGACTATCTCGATGGTGCGCGACCGAACCGGTGACTCCTGGGATGCGGCGCGTCGCTGCGTCACCGAGGCTCGTGGTGTCGCTGAGCATCCCTACGTTCGGGAAGCGTTTGCCGCGGCGGTGATCGATCGTCCTCGGGTGGCGATGCTCCTCGCCGCCTCCCGAGTTTCCCCTGAGCTGTTTGCCCGCGACGAGCAGGTACTCGTTGATGCAGTCGCCCCACTCCCGATGGGGAAGGCCTTTCGGGTTATCGAGTATTGGAAGCAGGCCGCCGATCGTGAAGCAGCCGCCGCTGAGGCCGAATATCTGCACGATCGTCGCCGCCTCCACATCTCGCGCACCATGGGTGGGATGGTTCACTTCGATGGTGAACTCGACCCCGAAGGCGGCGAGATCGTCATCACGGCTTTGCGGAGCCTCACCGAGCGAGGAAACCTCGATCTGTCGGATCGGCGGTCAGGGGCGCAACGGCGCGCTGATGCCTTGGTGGACATGTGCGCCGACCATCTCGCCCACGGCGAAACTCCAGTAATCGGGGGCACCCGACCGCAGATCACCGTCACCGTCTCTCGTGAGGTGCTTCGTGGTGAACCGGGTCGTCCGAGTGAGATTGGCGATGACATCGTGATCAGCCCCGAGGTTGCCCGTCGCATCGCCTGCGACGCAGCCATCACCGAGGTCCTGACGGACGGATCGGGGGTTCTCGACGTCGGCCGCACCACAAGGAGCATCCCGCCAGCTATCCGTAAGGCATTGGTCATTCGTGATCGAGGCTGCACCCATCCGGGATGCGGTCGTCCCCACCGCTGGTGCGATGCGCATCACATCATTCACTGGGCGGACGGCGGAAATACCAACCTCGACAACCTGGTGCTGCTTTGCCGCAGACATCATCGACTGCGACACGAAGGAGCCAGAGCTCCAGCCCGCGAGTAGCTCCCGGTACCATTCCCTGGTGCGCACCCTTCACGGCAACTGGTTCTATGTCGCCGTCATCACTAGTGGTGCCGTCGGGTTGTGGGGTCTGGGACTCGCGCTGACAAAGCGGTCGGCCAACCGTCCGTTCCGCATCGCCATGTTCACCGCCTTCGCCACGATGCTGGTGCAGGTGACCTTGGGATTCCTCACCTACAACGAGGGATTCCGCCCGGCGAACGACTTCCACATGTTCTACGGGTTCGTCATTCTGTTCACGTTCTCGTTTGCCTATATCTATCGCACGCAGATGGAGAAGCGCCCAGCCCTCGCCTGGGGACTCCTGCTCTTGTTCGTGATGGGCCTGGGGCTCCGCGCCTGGGCCAATGTGAACTGACCACCCCGATACGATTGCCCAAACCAGGAGGAACGGGTGCTGCTCCAAGGTAAGCGGCTGTTGATCACGGGTGTGCTGACCGACGACTCGATCGCATGGCATACCGCGCGTATTGCACAGGAGCAGGGCGCCGAAGTCGTGCTCACCGGATTCGGCCGTGGCCTCTCGCTGACCCAGCGGGTGGCGGCGCGCCTTCCGAGACCACCGGATGTGGTGGAACTCGACATCAACGATCCCGCGCACATGGCGGCACTGGTTGCCGACCTCACGAAGCGTTGGGGTGCTGTCGACGGCGCACTCCACGCCATTGCCTTTGCGCCCGAGGACGCCCTCGGCGGCAACTTCCTCAACACGCCGCCGGAGAGCGCCGCCACCGCCTTCATGACGTCGGCGTTCTCGTACAAGACCCTCGCCGTGGGTCTGCTCCCGCTGCTGCAGAAGGCCGGTCAAGGCTCCCTGGTCACACTCGACTTCGACAACACCCAGGCGTGGCCGGCATACGACTGGATGGGAGTCGCCAAGTCCGCGCTGCAATCGGTGACCCGCTACCTGGCGCGCGATCTCGGTCCGTACAGCATTCGCGTCAATGCGGTATCGGCGGGGCCTCTGGCCACGGTGGCGGCGAAGAACATCCCGGGCTTCTCGCAGTTCAAGGACGTGTGGACTAAGCGAGCCCCGCTCGGTTGGAACGTCGACGACGCCTCACCCGTAGCGCAGATGATCTGCGTACTGCTGTCGGATTGGGCGCCGATGACCTCCGGAGAGATCATTCATGTCGACGGCGGCTTTCACGCCATTGCCGCCGGCAAGGGCGAGGAGTAGCCGGGTGGCCCGTGTGGCGGTGTTCTTCGGAGGACGATCTGAGGAACACGAGGTCTCGTGTGTCTCTGCTGTATCGACCCTGTCGGCACTCGCCGAGAAGGGTCACGAGGTTATTGCGATCGGGATCGACCGTGAAGGCGAGTTCCACCGCGCCGACCCGACAGCCGATCCGCTGGTCGCCGAAGGCCCTCAGGTGCAGATCGAGGTACCGGGCGGGAGACTGCTCGGACATGGACAGCCGATCACCTTTGACGTCGCCTTTCCGGTGTTGCACGGTCCATTCGGTGAGGACGGAACGATCCAGGGCCTGTTCGAGATGGCCGGCGTTCCGTATGTCGGAGCGGGGGTGCTCGGCTCTGCGATCGCCATGGACAAAGACGTCGCCAAGCGACTGTGTCGCGATGCGGGTATCCCCATCGGAAAGTACCTCGTCGTGCGCAGCGCCGAGTTCCTCGCCGCACCGGGTGACACCGCGGCAAAGGTCGGCGGCGAGTTGGGGTTTCCGGTGTTCGTCAAACCCGCCAACCTCGGCTCATCGGTGGGGATCGGTCGCGCCGGGGATGAGGCATCCCTCAAGGACGCCATCCATGCGGCGATGGCCCACGACCGCAAGGTGTTGGTCGAGGCCGAGGTGAAGGGGCGGGAGATCGAGGTGGCGGTCCTCGAGGGCCCGAGGGCGTCACTCCCCGGCGAGATCATCGTGGCGAACGGTTGGTACACCTATGAGGCCAAGTACTCGGACGATGCCACCCGGATCGAGGTACCGGCGAACCTGACCGACGCGGCGATCGCAGTTGTCCGCGACCTGGCGTGTCGTGCGTTCTCGGCTCTCGAATGCCGGGGGCTCGCCAGGGTCGACTTCTTTTACGAAGAGGGTGGGCGTGGATTCCTCCTCAACGAACTGAACACGATGCCCGGGTTCACGCCGCGATCGATGTTTCCGATGATGTGGGCTGCGAGCGGCATGACCTACGCCGAACTCTGCGACGAGCTGGTGAACCTGGCTCTGACGCGGTAGACGCGACGAACCCGGGTGGGGAACACCCGGGTTCGCTCTCCAACTAGAGCTTGACGACGGGACAGGTGAGGGTGCGTGTGATGCCTTCGACGGCCTGAATCTTGGCGACGACGAGTTTTCCGAGGGCGTCGACATCCTCGGCCACGACATGGACGATGGCGTCGTACGGCCCGGTGACCGCCTGAGCGGCCTTCACACCGTCGATCTTGTTGACGGCAATGGCAACCTGTGCGGCCTTGCCAACCTCGGTCTGGATCAGGACGTACGCTTCGACCATTGCGCTCCTCGGGTCGTCGGTGCCCGCGGACTATACCCGCGGCACACATGGGGCGTTCCCCGTCATACTCTCCCGCCGATGTCGTACGTCCTCTCCGTGCTCGGCCTGCTGTTTACCGCCCTCGCCCGTTCGGCTGTGCGGCGACCTCGGCGAAATCGCCCGCTGTGGGTAACGGCGATGGCGGGGTCAGAACTTGCCGGATGGTTCTTCTTCGGTGCGCTGGGTTTGCTCGTCGGGTTTCGGATCGCCGGATGGGCGGGAGGTGTGGCGGGGGTCGCGGGCCAGGTGCTGCTCGCCCTCGCCGCGATTGCATTCGCAATCGCGGTCGTGCGCGGATTGCGATCGAACGCACCGGCGACGGCGGCGGTAGGCGAGTTCATCGGCGAACCGGTGCGGCTCGACTGGTCCCGCTCGGCGTCGCTGTTGCGACCGAGTCCCCCGCTTCCACACGATGTCACCGTTGACGCCGGTGTCGCCTATGGGCCGCACGAGCGTCACGTCCTCGATCGGATCGGGCGTACCGCGGACGCAATCGGGCGTCCGGCGCTGGTGTACGTACACGGCGGCGGCTGGTGGCGGGGGAGACGGAACACGCAGGCTCGCCCGATGATCCATCGCCTCGCGGCCGCCGGGTGGCAGGTCTTCACTCCCTCGTATCGGCTCAGTCCGGAAGCCACCTACCCGGACCACCTCGTCGATGTAAAGCGGGCGATCGCCTGGGTGCGGACCAATGCCGCATCGCTGGGTGTCGATCCCGGCTTCATCGCGGTTGCGGGAGGATCGACCGGGGGCAACCTTGCCGCGCTGGCAGCCCTCACCGCTGACGACGCCGCGCTGCAACCGGGGTTCGAGGATTCCGATGTGTCGGTTCAGGCGTGTATCCCGCTCTACGGGGTGCACGATCTCCTCAAGGACGACGGTGGTCCTCTGTGGCCATATCTCGAGACGAGTGTGATGAAGAGCACTGCGGTGCACGACGCTGAGCGGTGGCGATCGGCATCGCCGATCCACCGCGTCTCGGCGCGACGCCCCCCGTTCTTCGTGGTTCACGGAGGCTCTGACACCCTGGTCCGGCCCGAGTTGTCGCGCCGACTGGTTACGGCGTTGCGCGAGGCCGGAGGCCCACCTGTCGGCTACCTCGAGGTGCCATGGGGCAACCACGGATTCGACTTCTTTGCGGGGCCGAGGGGCCGTGTGACCACGGAGGCGATCGTCAC
>JBBTKD010000017.1:26694-44401 GCA_038059105.1 Actinomycetota bacterium
GATTCGACTTCTTTGCGGGGCCGAGGGGCCGTGTGACCACGGAGGCGATCGTCACGGTGCTCGAGCATCTCTACGCCGACCACCGCGCGCGAGTCGGTGATGCGCGATGAGGACTGCGACCCTGTCCTCCGGCGTGGTGATGCGTCTCTTTCGGATCGAGGAGGCGCCTGCCCTGTTCGCCGCCGTCAATGCCGAACGGGACCGGCTCGGTGAGTGGATGCCCTGGGTGCCGCACGCGACGGGTCCAGGCGCGTTTACCGCATTCATCCAGGGTGCCCTTCGGAGCGACGAGGAGGGCACTGAGTTTCATCGCGGACTCTTTGCGAGGGATCAGGTGATTGGGGGACTAGGAGCGTCGGTCGACCTTGTGAACCGGGTGGCCGAGGTGGGGTACTGGATGATCTCTAGTTTTGAGGGACGCGGCGTGATGACCGAAGCCGTCCGCAACCTCGTCGCCTTCCTCTTCGACGACTACGAGGTGCACCGGATTGTGATTCGGGCCGCCGTCGAAAACACCCGCAGCCGGGCGATCGCCGAACGACTCGGCTTCACACCCGAAGGGATCCAGCGCGAGTCGCTCATCCTCAACGAGACGCCGACGGACGCCGCGGTCTACTCGATGCTCGAACAAGAGTGGCGACCGGGGTCCTAGTCCTCGCGACCGGCTCTCACACCTTCCGGTCTCCGGTCTCCGGTCTCCGGTATCCCGCTACTTTCCGTCAGAGCCGAAGCGGACCGAGCGGGCGAAGTTCTTGCCGTCGGCGGTCTCGATGTCGAACACGATGCGCTGACCCTGGCGAAGGGTGCGAAAGACGCTGCCCTTGAGGCTGCCTGGCTTCAGCATCACCTCGGAGCGATCCACGTCGAGGACGACGATGCCGATGCCGGTGGTGGGGTCGTACACCTTGACGACACCCTGAGCCATGCCTGTCAGGCCTTCTTCTCGACCTTGCCGGCCTTGATGCGCGAAACCTTCTCGACCTTGCCGGCCTTGATGCACGACACGCAGACGTGGGCACGACGCGAGTTGGAGCCGTGCTTGATGCGCACGCGCTGGATATTGGGCAGCCAGCGCCGACTGGAGCGCTTGTGCGAGAACGAAACTTGCTTGCCGACCCACGGCTCTTTGCCGCAGATCTCGCACCGGAACGACACGGAGTGATCCTTCTGGAGAACGGCGCCGGAGGATACCAGCCCCAAAGTGGTCTTCGATTGGCTCGTCCGGGAACTCCAGATGCCAGTTCGTATACTCGCCGCCGTGACCAAGCGGCGACTCTTGCTGAAGGCACAAGACCTCAAGCAGGTGTTGCAGCGGTACCTCGATCGCCTGCACCAGTACCGCGAAGCCCTGAATCGGCTCAACGTGTACCCGGTGCCCGACGGCGATACCGGGACCAACATGACGCTCACGGTGGAATCCGTCGTAGCCGCCACCGATGGTGCCGAAAGCATGAACCAGGTTGCGACCGCGATCGCCCACGGCTCCCTGATGGGCGCCCAGGGCAACAGCGGCATCATCCTGTCCCAAATCCTCCGCGGCCTCGCCGACGCCTTTCGCGACGAGACGACGGTGGGCGCCGACCAGATCGTCGACGCCCTTGACCGGGCATCGACCGCGGCGTACAAGGCGGTAGGACGCCCGGTTGAGGGGACGATCCTGACGGTGCTGCGCGAGGCCGCCGCGGCGGCTGCCGACAACGAGACGCGCGCCGGCGAGGACCTGGCCGACCTCCTGCTTCGCGTGTACCGCCGAGCCGAGCAAGCCCTCGCCGACACCCCCGAACTCTTGCCTGTCCTCAAGGAAGCGGGCGTGGTCGACGCAGGGGGTGCGGGATTCCTGCTGTTGCTCGTGGCATTTCTCGAAGAGGTGACGGGCGAGGACGTCGTCTTGCCCGAAGCGATCTTCCGGGCTGCGGCGGAACAACTCGTCCCGGCCGCAGGCGGAGGCGACATTGCGAGTCTCCGCTACGAGGTGATGTTCCTGCTCCGGTCGGAGAAGGCGTCGGCAGGCGACCAGCTCCGCACCGACTGGTCGACGCTCGGCGACTCTATCGTCGTCGTGGGCGATGAAGGTGTCTGGAACTGCCACATCCACACCGAAAGCGTTGGTCCGGCGATCGAGGCGGGTATCGCCCTGGGCCGCCCGGAGCGGATCAAGGTGACCGACCTGCTCGACCAGGCAGCAGACGAGGCCCATCATCGCGAGCGGCGGTTCAAGCCACTCTCCGCCTTTGCGGCGAGTCCGGTCGGTGTCGTGGCTGTGGCAGTGGGAGACGGCGTTATCGCGCTCTTTCGCGACGCTGGTGTTCAGGGCGTGGTCGTCGGCGGTCAGACGATGAACCCATCGGTGCGCGACCTGCTCGGTGTGGTCGAGGAGGTCGCCGCCCAAACGGTGATCGTGCTTCCCAACAACAAGAACATCATCCCGGTCGCCGAGCAACTCGACGCACTGACCGACAAGAAGGTGCTCGTCGTGTCAACCCGCTCGATTCCTGAGGGTCTGGCGGCGATGCTGGCGTTCATGCCGGGCAACGATGCGGTGGAGAGTGTGGACGACATGACCAAGGCCGCCGTGGCGTGCGGCTGGGGCGAGGTCACCCGAGCGGTACGCGATGCGGTGACGCCAGCAGGAAGGATCCGCGAGGGCGACTGGCTCGGCATCGTGAACGGCGACGTGTCAGTGATCGCTCCGACTCCGGGCGTCGCTGCGATCGGCGTGATCGGTGCTCTGGTGACCGAGGCGGCCGAGGTCGTGACCGTGATCACCGGAACCGAGGCAGATAGGAATACGACCGCGGAGATCACGGAACATCTCGATGCCGAGCACGACCTCGTCGTGACCGTCGTTGCCGGTGGCCAACCGCTTTACCCCTACTGGTTCGGGGTGGAATGACCGGCCGCAGCCTCGCCTACCTGGCGACCGTCGACATCGAACGGGTTCCCGGGATGAGCGGTAAACGCGGGGCTGACGTGCGCAAGGCTGGGATCCGCACCGTCGCCGACCTGCTGCTCTCGGTGCCCCGTCGCTACGTCGATCGATCCAAGACCGTGCCGCTGACGGAGCTTCCGCTCGGCGAGGAAGTCACGGTCATCGGCACCGTGCAAAAGGTCTCGCTGCGTCGTCCCCGCAAGAACCTCACGATCGTCGAGGCTGCGGTCGACGACGGCGCCGGGGTGGTCCACGCGGTGTGGTTCAACCAGCCCTTCCGCGAGAAACAGCTGTCAATTGGCATCGACGTTGCGCTATCAGGCAAGGTCGAGCGCTACCGGGGCCGACTGCAGATGCAGAGCCCCGACGCCGACATCCTCGACCGCCCGACCGAGTCACTGATCACAGGCAGGGTCATGCCGATCCACTCGACCGCCGGTGGGGTTGGGCCGGGGTACATGCGCCGCGCCATCCACAACGCATTGCTGACGGCACGGCCGGTGAGCGACCCGGTGCCGACGGAGATCGTGGAGCGCCTCGGTCTCGTCGATCGCGACACCGCCATCGGCGACATCCACTTCCCGGCGGAGATGACTGCGATTGCCCCCGCTCGGGCGCGTCTCGTGTTCGACGAATTGTTTCGCCTCGAGATCGCCCTTGCGGTGCGCAAGCACCGTCAGATCACCGACGCCGAAGGGATCGCACACATCGCCGAGGCCGGTCTCGTCGAGGCGTTCCTCAAAAGCCTGCCGTTTGTCATCACCGGTGCGCAGCGGCGCGCCATCGACGAGATCCGCTCGGACATGCGCTCGGCGCATCCAATGCATCGATTGCTGCAGGGCGAAGTTGGTTCGGGCAAGACCGTCGTGGCAATGGCGGCGCTCCTCACCGCGGTCCAGGGTGGATACCAGGGTGCGGTGATGGCGCCGACCGAGGTGCTCGCCGAACAGCACTACCTCGGGCTGGCACCGCTCGGAGCACTGGTCGGGGTACGCATGGCGATCCTCACGGGTTCCTCGGCGGGACGGGAGCAGGTGCTGGAGGCTGTTGCGACGGGAACCGTCGATGTCGTCGTCGGGACCCACGCGCTCATCCAGGAAGGTGTGCACTTTGCCCGGTTGGGAGTCGCCGTGGTCGACGAACAGCATCGCTTCGGCGTCCATCAGCGGGTGCAGCTCAAGGAGAAGGCGGACGGCCCTGAACCCGACTTGCTGATCATGACCGCTACCCCGATACCGCGCACACTATCGATGACGCTCTATGGCGATCTCGACGTGACGGTGCTCGACGAGATGCCGAAGGGGCGCATCCCGGTGAAGACCTCCCTGGTGGCGCCGGGATCCGCGGAAGAGCGGGCGGTGTACGGCGTCATCCGAAAGGAGGTGGCGGCGGGGCGGCAAGCCTTTGTGGTCTGTCCGCTCGTCGAGGACTCGGAGAAGCTCCAGGCTGCCTCCGCCACCGCCGAGTACGAGCGGCTGCGGGGGGTCTTTTCCGACCTGCGCGTCGGACTGATCCATGGCCAGATGCGCTCTGCCGAGAAGGAAGACGTGATGGGCCGGATGCGGGCGGGCGAGATCGACGTCCTCGTGGCGACGACCGTCATCGAGGTGGGTATCGACATCCAGAACGCAACGGTGATGGTCATCGAAGACGCCGACCGGTTCGGGTTGAGCCAGCTGCACCAGCTGCGCGGTCGCGTCGGCCGATCCGGATATGTGTCGCACTGTTTCTTGATCGCTTCCCCGACGACGCCGGAGGGTGAAGCGCGGCTGGCGGCGATGGTGGAGACCACCGATGGGTTCCGTCTCGCCGAAGAGGATCTCCGCATCCGCGGCCAGGGGACCGTGTTCGGCGCCAGACAGGCGGGGATGGCCGATCTGCGGATCGCCGACATCCTGCGCGACATGGAATCACTCATCGCGGCGCGTCGTGAGGCGTTTGCGCTGGTGGCTGCCGACCCGGGATTGGCCGACCATCGTGAACTCGCGGACGAGACGAATGCACTCCTCGGTGGTTCCGAGGAGTGGCTGTTCATCTCATGAGGATCATCGCCGGCAGCGCTCGCGGTCGAAGGCTCAAGGCGCCGCCGGGTCTCGATACCCGTCCGATGATGGATCGGGCGAAGGAGGCTGTGTTCTCGGCGCTGGGCGAGACGGTGCGGGGTGCAGTGGTGCTCGACCTCTATGCCGGGTCGGGAGCACTCGGGCTGGAGGCACTCAGCCGGGGCGCGGTGGCGGCAACCTTTGTCGAGTGGGGCCGCGAGGCCCGAGCGGCTCTTGCCGACAACCTGAAGAACGTCGGCCTCGGGGGAGAGGTGGTGGCAGCAAAGGTGGAGGAGTACCTCGAGCGCCCCGGTCCCCTGGTGAACCTCGCATTCGTTGACCCTCCGTACGCACTACCACTACCGTCAGTAGAACAGGTGCTCGGCATGCTCAGGCACCGACTCGGCGCAGGGGCGGTTGTCGTGGTGCACCGCAGAGCCGGGAGCGGAGTGCCGCAGCCCCCGGAGGGACTTGTGATGGAATGGCAACGCCGGTACGGCGACGCAGAGATCACGCGGCTGGTGAAGGAGGAGCGGTGATCACGGCCCTGGTGCCCGGCAGTTTCGACCCGCCGACGAACGGTCACGTCGACGTTGTGTCGCGCTGCGCTTCGATCTTTGAACGCGTCGTCGTCGCCGTGGTGGCGAACCCCTCGAAGAAGCCTTTGTTCACGATCGAGGAACGCAGCGCCATGCTCAAAGAGTGCTGCCCGTGGGACAACGTCGAGGTCGCCGCGTTCGATGGCCTCCTCGTCGACTTCGCCAAGGTGGTCGGGGCGAGCGTGATTGTCAAGGGCTTGAGGGCGATGACCGACTTCGACTACGAGATTCAGCTCTCCCAGATGAACCGGCACCTCTCGGGCATCGTGACGATGTTCGTGGCCACAAAGCCCGAGTGGGGATACATCTCGTCGTCGCTGGTCAAAGAGGTCTTCCAGCTCGGCGGATCTGTGGACGAACTGGTTCCCAAGGTCGTCGCCAGGGCACTGGCGGAGAGGAACGGATCATGAGCGACGACCTCCATCTCGAGCAGCAGGACGAGATGCCGGTACCGCCGACGGCAGGCGAACTTCTCGAACTCGTCGACGAACTGATCATCGCAGTGGAGGGGGCCCGCACGGTGCCGCTCTCGGGAAATGTGATGATCGACCGCGAGCGGCTGCTCGACATGCTGTACCGGCTCCGCGACGACCTTCCGGAAGAGATGCGAGCTGCACGGTGGATGGTTCGTGAGCGTGAGTCGTTCGTCGCCCGCACCAACGAGAAGGCTCGCGAGCTGCTGGATCGGGCGCGTGAAAGGTCCGTCGAGCTGGTGAGCGAGTCGTACATCGTGAAGGAAGCGGTCGACGAAGCCACCGTCCTCGTTCGCCACGCCGAGGCCGACGCCACCCGCATCCGGCTCGAGGCCGAGGACTACAGCGAGCAGGCATTCGAGTCGACCGAGAGCGTCCTTTCCGACCTGCTGGGACAGGTGCGCCGATTCCGCGCCGAACTCCATCAGGCGAGAAGCCGATCCGGGGACCATTGATCGTGACCCGGGAGTCGGACTTCCGGTTTGCGGTGGCGGATCTCCTCGCTCACCCGGGGCACCGCCGCTCCGTCTCGATCGAGACCAAGGTCGACTGGGGTCTCGAACTCTCCCGTGTCGGCCCGTTGCTCACCGCCGAGCTGTGGCTCGAATCGGCTTCGGGCGGGCTTGTCGTCCGGGGTCCGGTCACCAGCGTCGTCGGCCATACCTGCCATCGTTGCCTCACGGAGTGGCAGGAATCGCTTGTCGTCGACGTGCTGGAAGCCCTCGGCGTGCCTGACGACCCCGACGGCTATGTTCTGAATCGGGATGTCGCTGACCTGGAGCCAGTGCTCCGGGATGCGGTGCTTCTGGCCGTTCCGCTCTCTCCGACATGCCGCCCCGACTGCCGCGGACTTTGCGCTGTGTGCGGAGCCGACTTGAATGGCGACTCCTGCCCGGGGCACGACGAGGAGCCGGACTCTCCGTTTGCGCCCCTGCGCGGTTTGCTCGATACCTGAACGTGGAAAGGGTCTGTCGATGGCGGTACCCAAGAAGAAGATGTCCCGCTCCCGGACCCGGCAGCGGAAGGCGGCGTGGAAGCTCGAGAGCCCCAACTCGAACCGCTGTCCGCAGTGCGGTGCCCCCAAGATGTCGCATCGCGTCTGCAGTGCCTGCGGGAGCTACAAGGGTCGCGAGGTCATCCCCTCGTAGGAGCACGGCGACATGCGCTCTAGGGTGAGGGCATGGCCCGCATAGCGCTCGACGCGATGGGCGGGGACTTTACTCCCCAACAGACGGTGCTCGGAGCGCTCGACGCCGTTGCACGCGGCGGAGATGTCGTCCTCGTCGGCGATGAACCCGTGCTCGTCCGACTCCTCGCCGAAGCGGGTGCTTCCCTTCCCATCGTTCACGCCCCTGAGTCCATCGGCATGGCCGACGACCCCGCTGCCGCCATCCGGGAGAAGAAGAGCGCATCGGTCACCGTGTGCGCTCACCTGGTCGCCGATGGCGAGGCCGAGGGGATGGTGTCCGCCGGTTCGACGGGTGCGGCAATGGCTGCAGCGGCGATCGTCATCGGACGGATCAAGGGCGTATCGCGGCCAGCCATCGCCACGATCTTTCCGCTGGGAACGCCCACAGTCGTGCTCGACGCCGGCGCCAACGTCGAGGTCAAGGCGGAACACCTCCTCCAATTTGCGGTCATGGGGTCGGTGGTCGCCGAGATCTATCTCGGGCGCGAAGCCCCGACCGTCGGTCTGCTCAATATCGGCGAGGAAGAAGGCAAGGGCCGCGAGCTCGAAAAGGAAGCCCACGCGCTGATGCGCCTGCGCACGGCGCGTTTCGTCGGCAACGTCGAGGGCCGCGACCTGGGGAGGGGCGTTGCCGATGTGTTCGTGACCGATGGCTTCACCGGGAACGTGCTGCTGAAGACGGCCGAAGGTGTGGCGCGCGCCGTCGGCCGGTTCGTCCTTGAGGGCCTGGCAGCGGAGACTGATCCCGTGGTCCAGGAAGCCGCCGGAGTCATCCTTCCCAAGATGATGGCGCTGCGAGAGCGATTCGATCCCGAGGCATACGGCGGCGCCCATCTCGTTGGAGTGAAGGGAACGGTCGTAATCGCCCACGGTTCATCGACACGCAGGGCAATCGCCAACGCCCTGATGCTCGCCGCCGAGGGCGCCGAGCGCGGTCTGGTGTCGCGCATCGAAGCCGGTCTGAGTGGCTGAGGCCCGCGACGCCGCTGAGGTCGTCGCTGAAGCGCTCGGTCATGAATTCGAGCGTGAAGACCTGCTGATCGAGGCGCTCACCCACCGTTCGGTCCCGGTGGAGGAGTCCGGCGAGGTGTCCAACGAGCGGCTCGAGTTCCTCGGCGATGCGGTGCTCGGACTCGTGGTGGCCACCGAACTCCACACCCGGTGGAACCTCAGCGAGGGGGAGATGAGCATGGTTCGTGCCTCCGTGGTCAACGAGACCGCCCTCGCCGGGATTGCTGTCTCCCTCGGGGTTGGCGATGCGCTGCGTCTCGGAAGAGGTGAGGACGCTTCGGGAGGGCGGGACAAGCCACAGATTCTCGGCGATGCGCTGGAAGCGCTCATCGGAGCCGTGTATCTCGATTCGGGGTTCAAGCGGGCCAGGCGCATCGTGCTCAAGCACTGGTCCGAGATCATCGCCGAGCGCGCCGAGTCACCGGGAGAGCGCGACTACAAGACGCGACTCCAGGAGGTGCTCGCCCAAACCGGCTCGACTCCGGAGTATGCGGTGGTCGGTGCCGGGCCGGACCACGAGCGAACCTTCAAGGCAACGGTCGTCGTCGACGGCAAGGTGCTGGGCATGGGAGCCGGAACTTCGAAGAAGCGAGCGCAGCAGGTGGCGGCGCGGCGAGCGCTCGAAGTGCTCGGCGACGATGCCTGAACTCCCCGAGGTAGAGACCACTCGTCGTCATCTCGCACCGGTGCTCGAGGGAGCGGTCATCGATCGGGCAGACGTGCGGCGGGACCGGATGACGCGGCGCAACGAGAGGCCCGGCGACTTCCGCGACCGCGTCGCCGGGCGCCGGGTGCTGTCCCTGACCCGCCGCGGGAAGTTCCTGCTTGCCCGTCTCGAGGGCGACATCACATGGGTGAGCCATCTCGGGATGTCCGGGAGATTTTCGATCAATCAACCCGGTGAGCCCGAGTCGCCGCACACCAATGTCGTGATCCACCTCCGATTGCGGCCAGAGGTACGGCTCGTCGATCCGCGCACTTTCGGGTTCGTGGCAGCCTTTACGCCAGCCGAGTTGGAGCGAGCCATGTCAACCGTGGGGCCTGATGCCCTTGATGCGCTGCCGGATTCCCGGACGCTTGCCGGTGTCCTCTCTGGTCGCACCGCACCCATCAAGGCGCTGTTGCTCGATCAACGACTGATATCCGGACTCGGCAACATCTATGCAGACGAGGTGCTGCACCGTGCCCGGATCGCTCCAGAGCGTTCGGCGGGATCACTCTCCGGGGCCGAGGTGACTGCGGTGCGCAAGGCGATCTCGCCCGTCCTGCAGGCTGGGTTGCGTCATGGCGGGACCAGCCTCGCCGATCTCGCCTACCTCCTTCCCGATGGGGCTGCCGGTGACTACCTGTCGCGGCTGCACGTGTACGGGAGAGAAGGCGAATCGTGCCAGCGGTGCGGTGGCGAGATCGAACGGGTGGTCGTGCGCGGCCGCAGCAGCTTCTGGTGTCGGGGATGCCAACTGTGAAGCGTCTCGCAGTGCTCGTGGTGGTGGTCGCAGCCTGCGGCGGGAGCGCGGCTCCGACCTCCACGCTCGCCAACGATCCCCTCGTTGTCGCCGCCGGAGAGTTCGCCACCTCCGCCGACCGCGCCCTCGACGGCACCCGTTTCGCCGACGTCACTCCGGCCACGATTGCGGCACTCGTGGTCGAACTCTGTTCCGGCTCGACCCCACTCTCCGATGATGTGGCGCGCGGCGTCGCAAGCGTCGTCGCCACGGAGGGGGACTCCGCCGACGACGCCATCCTGGCTGAGGTGCTCGTCGCCGGTGTCGCCGAGGTGTGTCCGCAGCGAATGGCTGCCGACCTATCCGCCGTATATCTCGCCTCGGTCAGATTCACCATCGACGAGGGATCCGGAGTCGTCGTCGGTGACGGTGTTGCAGTGACTACCGGGCTGTCGGCGTGCGCGGTGCTCGATGCCGGCGATCCCGGCGACGCCCTGGTGACGATCGCAGCAGCCCTGTTCGGGGTCGAGGCGACCCTCGAGGACCTCCTCGCCGGAGCGATCGATGGACCGCAGGGGATCACCGCCGGTGCGGTCCTTGCCTCCGCGGTCATCTATCTCTGTCCCGAACACGCCGAGCGCGTCGAGGAATTTGTTGATGGCCTCAGTGCTTGATCGCGGTCGTCGCGCGGCCGTTACCCGTTTCCCGTTACCCGTTGCCCGTTGCCCGTTGCCCGTTGATGAATCACAACGCTGTCATTCCTCTGATAACCTTTGATCACCCGTGCATCTAAAGACGCTCTCGCTCGTCGGCTTCAAGTCCTTCGCCGATCGCACCCGCATCGAGTGCGAACCCGGAGTGACCGTGGTGGTAGGCCCGAACGGCTCCGGCAAGTCGAACCTCGTCGATGCGATCGCCTGGGTGATGGGAACGCAGGCCACCTCCGTGCTGCGGACCTCACGGATGGACGATGTGATCTTCGCCGGGACTGCGATCCGTCCCGCCCTCGGTCGTGCCGAGGTGTCCCTCTCTCTCGACAATGGCGACGACCCCACGGCCGGACAGCTGTCCGAGGTCACGATCACCAGGCGTCTCTACCGCGACGGAACCTCCGAATACGAGGTGAACGGGGCCCCCTGCCGCCTTCTCGACATCCAGGAGTTGCTGGCGGACAGCGGTGTGGGCAGGCATCAGCACGTGATCATCGGACAGGGCAGGGTCGACTCGGTGCTCAACGCCGGGCCGGAGGAGCATCGCGCTGTCATCGAGGAGGCGGCCGGTGTCGTCAAGCATCGCGCCCGGAGGGATCGATCGATACGCCGCCTCGAAGCGACGGACATGGACGTCGCCAGGCTACGCGACATTCTCGAGGAGCAGCAGCGGCACCTCAAGCCGCTCAAGCGCCAGGCGAGTGCGGCCTCCCAGTACGACTCGGTGCGCGCCGAATGGCGGGCGCTGGTCCTGCGGATCGGTGGTGACCGCATCCGCAGCCTGCGGGCTCGACTCGCCGCGATCGCCGCCGAAGACGGCAAGGCAAGCGTCGGTCTTGCTGCGGCCATCTCGGAACGCGACGCGATCGTTGCATCCCTGAGTTCGCTCCAACTCGCCGCCGGGGAGACGGGTGGGGCCCTCGAGCGTGACACCGCAGCCGCGGCTCGCCTCGAGACAACCGCCGAACGCCTGCACACGATTGCCCTCGTGGCCAAGGAGCGTCGCTTGCACCTGGTCCGGACTCGTACCGGGGTCGTTGAGCGGCACGCCGACCTGACCTCGGAGGAGGTGGACCTTCGCAATCGCCTTGCTGCCACGGTGGCGGAGGAGGTCGCCGCCACCGAAGCCGCCGAACGCGCCGAAACGGCGCTGCGAGCGCTGGACGACGAAGCGCGGTCCCTTGCCGAGTCGGACAGGCTTCCGGCGGAGGGTCTTGCTGCTTCATTGCGCGGTGACCTTGCTGCGCTCGACGCCGCGGAGTCGCGGGATGCGCGGGAGTCGGCCGATCTGGCGCGCCGCAGGGGAGCGGTTGCCGCATTCATCGACCAGGAGGTTGCCGAGTCGCAGCGGCTGGCCGTCGAACTCGGTGAGGCGCGCAATGAGTTGGCTGCCGCGGAGTCCAGGCGCGATAGATCCCGCCAGGCCGCGGAAGCGGATCGTGATGGTGCCCGCTCCGCCGGGCAAGCACATCACGCCGCCGAGTCTGCGCTTGCCGCCGCCAAGGCCCGTCTCGAGGCGCTTGAGAGCGCGCGACACGGCATTGCCGATCCGGCGACCCGCGAGCGGGCTGCCGAACTCGAAGGGGTTCTCGGCACGATCACGAGCCGGCTCGACGTCCCCGCCAAGCTGCAACTCGCCCTCAAGGCAGCGCTCGGCGCCTGGGCCGAGGCGTTTGTCACGCGTGATCCCGCAGGAGTGGTGACCGCAGCTGGTGACATCAAGGCCCTCGGCCGAGGCGGTGTCGCATTCGTGGCGGCACCTGGCCGGATTGCGGTACCCGCCCGGCAGGTGGCCCTCTCCACCGGAACCGGAACCGCCCTCGTCGACCTGTTGGGGAAGGGGGCGGATGCCGCGCTCGCCGCCACATTGTTCGGGGACGTTCTCGTGGTCGATACATGGGCCCAGGCAAGGGCACTGGTCACCGATCATCCTCACCTCCGAGCGGTCACCGTCGAGGGTGATCTCATCACCGCTGCCGGCATCGTCGTGGGACTGCCTGAGGGTGCGGGGTCGTCGATGGTGGACGCGGCCAAGGCTGCGAGCGAGCGCGCCGCAGTCGAGGCCTCTCGCACCGAGAGCAGGCGTGTCACTGCTCATCGCGCCCGCGATGCGGCAGAACGCGCAGAACGCGAAGCGGTTGTTGCCGTGGATGGTCTCGATCGACGTGTCGGTGGGCTCGAAGAGGCGATCCGGTTGCTCGCAAGGACGACCTCCGAAGGTACCGCCGAACTCGAGAGACTCGATGCCCGGTCACGCGGCCTTGCCGAGGCTGCCGCGCAGCGGATCGAACGCATCACCGACCTGCGCCGCCGAATCGCTGGCCTCGAGGGCGAGCACGGCACGCAGCAGGAATTGTGGGACGACCTCTCCCGGCGTCGGACCGCGGTGGGGGCACGCCGGGACGAGGCGAGGGCGACCAGGGAGACGTCGACCGCGGCGCTTGCTGCCGCCGGAGAGCGCCGACTGCTGCTCGAGGCGCGGCACGCCGAAGTGGCGCGCCTCCTCGCGACCGGCAGCGAGGCCGTCGATTCGGGTGCGGCGGAGCGTCTTGATCGAATCGAGTCTGCGGCGCGGCGTGCCCTCGACGCCGTACGTGGGCACATCGAGGCCCTGCGCGGACGACAGCGCACTCTGCGTACCGAGGCCGGGGACGCCGGGGTCCGCCTTGAGGCGGCACGCGCCCGCCGCGAGGTCCTCGGAGGTCTGATCGAGGCGGCGCGCGAGGCGACATCGCGCCTCGCCGTCGAGGCGGCCGAGTTGCGGGTTCGCGACGAGTCGGCCATCGAAGGCCTGCGTCGCGACGTTGACGCGGACGAGGAAACTGCTCTCGCGGCGCTGCGTCCCGAAATTCCCGAGGGTGTCGACGAGGAGGCTCACGCTGTTTCTCTCGCGGCGAAGCTGCGGCGCTTTGGCCCGGTGAATCCGCTTGCTGCGGCCGAGTATCGCGAGCTCTCGGAGAAGGTGTCATTCCTGGAGGTGCAGCTCGCCGATCTCGAAGAGTCACGCTCCGAACTTCGCAAGGTTGTGAAGGCGCTCGATGCGGAGATCGGCCGGCTGTTCAGCGAGGCCTTCGATGACATCGCTGCCAAGTTCACCGAGAACTTTTCGATCCTCTTCCCCGGGGGAACGGGTCGGCTGTCACTGACGACGCCCGAGGATGTGCTCGGCACCGGAGTCGACATCCATGCGCAACCGATGGGCAAGAAGGTGAGTCGGCTCCAGTTGCTCTCGGGTGGTGAGCGATCCCTGGCGGCACTTGCCTTCCTCTTCGCCGTATTCCGCTCGCGACCGAGCCCGTTCTACGTGCTCGACGAGGTCGAGGCGGCACTCGACGATGCCAACCTGCGACGTTTCCTGCGGCTGATCGACACGCTGCGCGGCACTTCGCAGCTCGTCATCGTCACCCACCAGCAACAGACGATGAGTGCGGCCAATGTTCTCTACGGAGTGACCATGGAGCCGGGTGAGTCCTCCCGGGTGCTCGCCAAGCGGCTCGTCGCGGTGTGATTCCGATCCTCATCGGCGTCGTCGTGGTCGTGGTCGTTCTCGGAGTCGCCGGTTTCATGCGAGGCCGTCGGCGCGTTCCCGTTCGTCGCGATGCGCCGACGGTCGTCACCAGGCGCACCGGAGGTCTCGGCGACCTCCTCACCGCGGCCTTCGGCTCTGGCGTCGGAGAGCACACCTGGACCGCGCTCGAGGAAGCGCTCCTCGCCAGCGACGTCGGCGTCGCCTCTGCTGCGGCGCTGGTGGATGCCACGAGAGCCCGGGGGGTCAAGACTGCCGGAGAAGCAAGGCAAGCGTTGCGCACCGAGATGATCGCGGCGTTCGGATCCACCGATCGCACACTGCGACTCGAAGGCAATCCGGCGGTGGTGGTGGTCGTCGGGGTGAATGGATCCGGCAAGACCACCACGATCGCCAAGCTCGCCGCCCTCCTTGTGGCCAGGGGTCGCCGCGTGCTCCTCGGCGCCGCCGACACGTTCCGGGCTGCGGCGGCGGATCAGCTGCGAGTCTGGGGAGATCGCATTGGTGTCGATGTGGTGTCCGGGGGAGCGGGCTCCGATCCGGCATCGGTGGCGCACGATGCGCTTGCTGCGGCGCGGGCGCGCGGCCGAGACGTGCTGATCGTCGACACCGCCGGGCGGCTCCACGACAAGCACAACCTCATGGACGAACTGCGCAAGATCGTTCGCGTTCTGGGACGGGACAACCCCGATCCCGCGGAGGTCCTCCTCGTACTCGATGCCACCACTGGACAGAACGGTCTCGCCCAGGCGCGCGCCTTCTCCGCTGCTGTTGGTGTCACCGGGATCGTGATTGCGAAACTCGATGGCACCGCGCGTGGAGGGATCGCCCTCGCGGTCGAGCGTGAACTCGGTGTGCCGATCAAGCTCGTCGGGATCGGTGAGGGGTCGGGCGATCTGCGAGACTTCGAACCCGGCGAGTTCGTCGATTCGCTGCTGGAGGGATCGTGACCGACGAAGAACTCATTGCCGAAGCCCGCAAGGCTGCGACGAATGCCTACGCCCCGTTCTCCCACTTTCGGGTCGGAGCGGTGGTCGTCGCCGCCGACGGCACCCGGTATGTGGGAGCCAATGTCGAGAACAGCGCGTATGGGTCGGGGATCTGCGCAGAGGGTTCGGCGATCACGCGGGCGGTTTCGGCCGGTGTTCGCAAGATCGACACGGTGGCCGTTTCGTGTGTGGACGCTACCGAGCCCGGCTATCCCTGCGGCAACTGCCGGCAGCTGATGGTGGAGTTCGACGTCGATCGTGTAGTGGTCGACACCCCGAACGGCCCGCGGGTTCACACCCTCGAGGAGCTCATCCCGTACCGGTTCAAGCTCCGGTGACCGGCTACTCCGGCACGCCGCTGCCCGCAAAGCTGGGCATCGACGAGGACACCCGGCTCATCGTGACCGGTGCTCCTCCCGGTTGGGTCGCGTCGGTACTTCGACCACCCCGTGGCGTTCGTGTCGGTGACCTGCGGATGCGGGTTGCCGACGTCATCCTCCTCTTCTGCGGCAGCCGCACCCGGCTTGAGATGGGACTCCGCGATGCCATGAGCCGACTTCCGGCGGATGGGGCAATCTGGGTGGCCTGGCCGAAGCGGGCCTCCGGGGTGGTCACCGACCTCACCGAAAACGTGGTCCGTGAGGTCGCTCTCCCGCAGGGCCTCGTCGACGTAAAGGTGGCCGCACTCGATGAGACCTGGAGTGGATTGAAGCTGGTCGTGCGCCGGGAACTGCGCTCTGAGCGCCCAGGCCACGAAAAGCGACCTTCAATCCCGGGGCTGACCCGCCGATAGGGTGAGGTGACCACTCACGCAACGCGGGTTCCCGACTGGAAGATCACGACCGGATACCGGGTCCTGGTGAAGATCGGCTGGGGCGTGATCGTCCTTGCCGTCTACTTCGCCGGGGCAGCATCGATTCTCGATGCTGCGGTGATCTGGTGGATCGTCGCCGCACTCGCCATCATCGTGATCCTCACGACGCTGCTGCTCCCCGAACCCATTCCCCGCGACATGATCACGGGTGGCAGCAACCACATCGACACCCGTCGGAAGTAGCTCGCGCGCTCGGTAGCGCGCTCAGCCTCGGTTGCGCAGCGCTTCGATCAACCGGGGCAACACCTGGTGGACGTCGCCGATGACCCCGAGGTCCGCAATCCCGAAGATGGGCGCCTCCTCGTCCTTGTTGATGGCGATGATCGTGCCGGAATCCTTCATCCCGACGAGGTGCTGCATCGCACCGCTGATTCCGCAGGCGATGTACACGGTCGGCTTGACCGTCTTGCCGGTCTGACCCACCTGCATCGAGTACGGGACCCAGCCGGAGTCGACGACGGCCCGTGTCGCTCCCACCGCGGCGCCGACGAGGGAGGCGAGTTCGCTGACGAGAACGAACCGGTCGGGTCCACCCATACCCCGACCCCCGCTCACGATGACGGCGGCGTCTGCGAGGGACGGACCCGAGGACTCCTCGGCGTGGCGAGACACGACTCGTGCTCCGTCTGATCCCGGCGGCATCGGCACGGACTGGACGGTGGGGCTGAGGGCGCCTTGCGGCGCCGCGGTGAACGACTTTGGTCGGACCACGACGAGATGGGGGCCGGGACCGGTAAAGGCGGTCTGAACCAGGGTGGTGCCGCCCAGGATCTCGTTGGTCACGGTCACCGTGGAACCGTCGACCGTGATGTCGACGGCGTTCGACAGGATCGGCGAGCCGGACCGAGCGGCGAGACGTCCCGCAACGTCACGGTCCGTCGGGCTGAGTCCGAACAGCACCACATCGCCGGCACCAACCAGTTCTGCCAGGGCCGCCGCGGCGGCTGCCGAGGGAAGGGTGTCACCGGGATCGAGATGGTGCACCGACTGTGCACCGTGGGCACCGAGCGTCGCAAAGAGACCGTCCGAGCCCGCCCCGACGCAGAACGCCGCGACTTCGGAACCGAGGCTGCGAGCCTTGGTGAGCATCTCCAGCGAGATGGTCGATGGCTTGCCGCCGGTCTCTTCGCAGAAGACGATGAACTTCATCTCAGATCACCTTCGTCCGCTCGAGAACCTTGATGATCTCAAGATGCGCTTCACCCTCGTCCTTCACCTTTACTCCACCGGAGCGTTCCGGGGCGGGGCGAACCGACGTGATGGTCTGACCGGAACCCGGGACCCCGATGTCGGCTGCGGTGAAGCCGAGGTCCGCAGCGGTTGGTTGATCCACCGACTTTTGCTTCGCCTGCATGATCCCCTTGAAGGTCGGGTACCGCGGTTCTACGGCCGCTGACGTCACCGAGACGAGTGCGGGCAGCAGAGATTCGACGACGTCGTAGCCGGCGGCTGTTTGACGCTCGATGCGGATCGAGGTGCCGTCGAAGGTCGCCTTGCGGGCGAAGGTGAGCGCCGGAAAACCGAGGATCTCCGCGATCATCTGCGGTACCACCCCGGCATAGCCATCCGTCGACTCGGTTCCGGTGATTACGAGGTCGACCTGTTCGCGGGCGATAGCGGCGGCGAGTACCCGTGCAGTCACGAGTGCCCCCGAACCGCGGAGCGCCGGGTCGTTCACGAGCACTGCCTTGTCGGCACCCATGGCGAGGGCTTGCCGAATCCCTTGAAGGTTGCCGGCGGGGCTCATCGAGATCAATGTCACGGAGCCGCCAGTGGCTTCGGCGAGTTGCAGCCCCAGTTCGATGCCGTAGCGATCGGTGTCATCGAGGATTTGCTCGGCGGGACGCACCAGAAAGTGCGTCTGAGGATCCAGCGCGTACGGGGTTGCCGGATCCGGGATCTGCTTTACGCAGACGGCGA
>JBBTKD010000018.1:0-1140 GCA_038059105.1 Actinomycetota bacterium
CCCCCCCCCCCGACTCGTTGGAGGCAACAGACGCGGCATCACGCGGCGTGAAGTCGATTGCGTCGGTAGCCTCTTCCGGCATTGCCATTGCGGCGTAACGTGCAGAGCCAGGTCGCCTTCGCAGGGGGTGAGATGTCGCAGAGTTTCGATCATCAAGTCGCAGCCGCCGAGACCGACTTCCGAGCGAAACTTGACGAGGGTCCCAAGCGGCTTCGCTGGTCAACCGTCCCGGTTCAAATCGGGGACAAGGCACCAAACATCGAACTCGACGTTGCATCGGGCGGGAGAACCAGCATTGCAACCTTCTGGGCAGAACGACCACTCGTCATCATGTTCTGGCGTCACTTCGGGTGCGGCTGTGGCATGGACCGAGCTCAGCGACTCTCGACGGAACGGCCTGCATACGCCGAAGTCGGGGCCAACGTCGTGATCGTCGGCCAGGGCGAACCCGCTCGCGCCGTCGAATACGCCCGTAAGTACGAGATCGTCGAGCCGATCCTGTGCGACCCCACATACTCCGCGTATGAGGCGTACGGAGTGCTCGAAGGAACCC
This sequence comes from Actinomycetota bacterium, assembly GCA_038059105.1. Classification (GTDB taxonomy): domain Bacteria; phylum Actinomycetota; class Acidimicrobiia; order Spongiisociales; family UBA11373; genus UBA11373. Next base: position 554 of record JBBTKD010000018.1, read on the forward strand.
GGGCCCAGCTCGTGTTCGATGCTCCTGATGAATACCTCCGGGGTGAGGAGTCGGCGTGGCTCGGCCTGATCGAATCGCGGAGAGGAGCGGGTCGCCCACTCGTCGACAACCCGTGGCAGTTGCCGGCTGAGTTCGTGATCGACACCACCGGAGTCATCCGACTGGCCTACCGATACCAGTACTGCGATGACTTCCCCGACCATCGTGTGTTGCTCTCCGCCGTCAAGGAGGCCCAGTGGGTTGTCGGCTGAGCAAAGGAGTTCGATGATTCGCGTCGGGTCAATTGTTCTCCGCGTGGATGATCTGGAGCGCCAGACGAAATTCTGGAGCGCGGCTCTCGACTATGTGCCTCGCGAGGAAAACAGCGACGACTTCGTCCTGCTCCGACCCCGGGATGGCGAGGGTCCGAACCTCTCACTCGATCGGGTTCGCTCGACGGTGCAGGTGCCGCCGCGAATTCATCTCGACCTGTACGCCGAGGACCAGGAAACAGAGGTTCAGCGTCTGATCGCCCTCGGCGCCACCGAAGTGCACTGGGACAAACGACCGAAAGATGCCGACTACGTGATCCTCGCCGACCCCGAAGG
>JBBTKD010000019.1:0-1123 GCA_038059105.1 Actinomycetota bacterium
CCCGGCCATGAGACCCAGCAAGCAAAGCGGCTGCGAGCCGAGGGTGTGCGCGTCTCCAACGGCCGCGTGCCCAGAATGGGCGGATGATGAACGTCGTCGAACTCATCGAACGCAAGAGAGACGGTGGGATCCTTGCCCGCGGTGAGATCCAGGACGTCATCGCAGGCTTCACCGCCGACACGATCCCCGACTATCAGATGTCGGCACTGCTGATGGCGATCCTCCTCAAGGGTCTCGACGGCGGGGAATTGGCGGCGTGGACCGACGCCATGCTCCATTCCGGAGAGCGACTCGACTTCTCCCACATGGCGGCACCGAAGGTCGACAAACACTCCACCGGAGGCGTCGGCGACAAGGTCAGCATTCCACTGGTGCCAATGGTTGCCGCGTGCGGAGTTGCAGTGCCCATGATCAGCGGGCGCGGGCTCGGCCATACCGGTGGGACGCTCGACAAGCTGGAGACGATCCCCGGGTTCCGTACTGCGCTCGATCCCGCCGAATTCACCCTCCTCCTCGAACGGACCGGGTTGGTGCTCGCCGGTCAGTCCGAGACACTGGTCCCGGCTGATCGACGGATCTACGCGTTGCGCGACGTCACGGGAACGGTTCCCTCGATCCCGCTGATTGCATCGTCGATCATGTCGAAGAAGCTCGCCGAGGGTCTCGACGCCCTCGTGCTCGATGTCAAGGTCGGTAGCGGCGCATTCATGAAAAGCCTCGACCGCGCCCGTGAACTCGCACAGACGATGGTCGCTATCGGCGCCTCGTATGGCACGGCGGTTGCAGCGTTGATCACCGACATGAGCCAACCGCTGGGCAGCGCAGTGGGGAATGCCAACGAGATCGTTGAGTCCATTGCAGTCCTCCACGGAGGCGGACCAGTCGACCTCGTCGAGGTCACCTATCGCCTGGGAGCCGAGATGCTGATCATGGCCGGGGTGGCTTCGAATCCCACGGATGCTCGGGAGCAACTGCAGCGTGCAGTGGCAGACGGACGGGCGTTCGCAAAACTCGAGGAAGTGGTGATCGCCCAGGGCGGCGACCCTGCGGTGCTTCACGACCCGTCGCTGCTCGCCTCTGCACCCGAGGAGAGCGTCGTCGCCGCCACGCGTGACGGTGTCGT
>JBBTKD010000020.1:0-2799 GCA_038059105.1 Actinomycetota bacterium
GACATCGATCGGGCACTCTCGGATCGGGGACGCAGCGACGCCAAACTCGTCGGGGCGTTTTTCGCCGAGGCGCTCCCCCGCCCCGCTGCCATCGTCTCGTCGCCGGCACGCAGAGCGCGGGAGACCGCTGCGATCGTTTCGGCTGGAGCGAATTGGCGAGCCACCATTACGATCGACGACCGCCTCTACGGCGGCGGGATCACCGACCTCTTGGCTCTGCTTGCCGAGAGCGATGCCGACCCGATCGTTGTCTTTGGCCACGAACCCGTGTGGTCGGCGACCGTCTCGGTTCTCGTCGGCGGAGGCGAGATCACGATGGTGACGTGTGCCGCGGCATGCATCGATGGTGAGGCTGAAAGCGGGGGTGGGACCCTGCGGTGGATGATTACGCCCGCCGCCCTCGGCGGCGGACCATCGTGACGCCATTTCGCAAGGCGATCACCTATCTCACCGGCACCCGACTGGTGATCAACAGCGCCCACCGATTCGTGTCTCCCTTCCTACCCACCATCGCGCGCGGACTTGGGATCTCCCTGGAACAAGCCGGTCTCCTGCTCTCGGCGCGCCAACTCGCCTTTGTCGGCACACCACTGATCGTGGGCACGGTTGGTCGCGGCGAAAGGCGCGTGCGCCTCGTCGTGTTCGGACTCTCCTTGATGGCGGTCGGAGCGATGATCACCGCGGCCACCGGTGTCGTCCCCGGTGCCCTCGTCGGGTTCGTGCTGCTCGGACTCGGCAAGCCGAGTTTCGACGCCGCTGCCCAGGCATACGTCGCCGACCGCACACCGTTCGAGCGGCGCGCCCGATACCTCTCCATCCTGGAACTCACATGGGCCGGAGGAATGCTGATCGGAGCACCGCTCATCGGCTTGCTGATCGCCGGATACGGCTGGCGTGCGCCATTCTGGGTGCTGTCCGCCATGTTCGTCGTTGCGGCCGTCATCGCTCCGCGGATCCTCGATGCCGACTCCACGAGATCGGCGGAGAAGAGCGTCCCGCTGCGACCCGACCGCGCCATGTTCGCTCTGCTCGCCGCTGGGTTCTTGTTCTCGTTCGCCGCAGAGACGACCTTCGTGGTCTTCGGGGCGTGGATGGAAGACGGCTTCGCCCTCTCGCTGGCCGCGCTTGGTATCGCCTCGACCGCGATCGCCGTGGCCGAACTCGTCGGTGAGGGATCGGTATTGATCTATGCCGACCGCCTCGGGCCGCGCCGCATGGTGGCAGCGGGTCTGGCGACATCGGTGGTCGGCTACGCCGGCCTCGCGTTTGCCTCCGGCACCCTTGCCGGTGGCCTTGTCGTGCTGGCGTTGACGTTCATCGCCTTCGAGATCACAATCGTCGCCACCATTCCGCTGGCTACCGAGGCGGCACCCGCGGCGCGGGGACGCTTCCTGGCTTGGCTCATGCTCGCCGTCGGGATCGGACGCGCTGCGGGCGATGCCGTTGGTCCGTCGCTCTACACCTGGAAGGGGATCCCGGCAACGGCGACGGTGTCGGCGGTTGCGGCGTTCGCAGCGCTGATGGTGATACTCGCGTTAGTCCCCGAAAGAGCGCGTGTGGATTCGTTCATACCCGATTCCGCGGCCTAATGCCCGCATGAGCCAGACGCTCTCAAAGATCTCTGGGACGAACACGCCACCTATTTCTCGAGGGCGAGTGACGGCCGGCATGGGGGGGGGGCCCCCCCCCCCCGGGTCTGAAAGACTTGCCCTTCCTAAAGCCGCGACAGCCGTTCCACCAGAAGATCAAAGAATCCCTGCGCATCCACTGTGCGGATCCAGCGCGCATTCTTGGGTCGGCGGCTCATCCCCCACCAGTCGGCGACCGTCATGCCCATGGTCAACTCTGACTCGGTCTCGACAGTGACGTTGACCTGCTTCCCGGTGAACAGGTCGGGTTGCAGCAAGTAGGCGATCACGCAGGGGTCGTGGAGCGGACCACCTTCCATGCCGTACTTCTCGACGTCGTAGCGCTCGTAGAAGGCGAGCAGTCCGTGCACCGCGGTACCGACCGCGGTTCCCATCGCGGCGAACCGCGCCAGGTGGCGCGGCAGGATCAGCGCACGATGCGTGACGTCGAGGGGCATAACCGTGATGGCGATGCCGGAGCGAAACACGATGTCGGCGGCCTGCGGATCCACATACACGTTGAACTCGGCGGCAGGCGTGGTGTTGCCACCCTCGAAGAAGCCGCCGCCCATCAGCACGATCTCGCCGATCCGCGCAGCGATCTCGGGGGCCCGCTCGAGCGCGGTGGCCACGTTGGTGAGCGGACCCAGCGGGCACAGCGTGATCGAACCCGGATCGTGCTCCAGAACCAGCTCGATGATCCGATCGACGGCGTGTCCCGATCCGACAGCGGTCACGGGATCGGGGAGTTCTGCTCCGTCAAGTCCCGTTCTGCCATGGACGTACTCGGCCGTGATGAGCGGGCGCACCAGCGGACGATCACAGCCGGCATATACCGGGACCTCGGTGCGCCGGGCAAGTTCGACCATCTTCAAGGCGTTGACCGTCGTGAGAGGAAGCGGAACATTGCCGGCGACGGCCGTGATCGCCAGCACGTCGAGCTCTTCCGGCGAAGCCAGAGCGAGCAGCAAGGCGACCGCGTCATCCTGACCGGGGTCGGTGTCGATGATGATCTTCCGTATCACGCTTCCTCCAGTGCTTCGACCTCACCACGGTTCGGCAGGGACGCCTGGGCTCCCCAGCGTGTCGCCGCCACCGCACCACAGCGCACTGCCCAGCGCACCGCTTCCTCGAGTGTCGCACCCGAAGCAAGGGCACCGGCCAGTCCGCC
>JBBTKD010000021.1:0-10594 GCA_038059105.1 Actinomycetota bacterium
ACCGCGTTGAGCGCCGCTCCTTTGCGGAGGTTGTCGCCCACGGTCCACAGTGAGATGCCACCGGGACGGCCCACGGTGCTGCGGATTCGCCCCACGAGCACGTCATCGCGACCAGCGGCATCGAGGGGTGTCGGCACCTTGTCCAACCACAGCTCGACCCCGACGGCACCGGCGACGAGGTCACAGGCCTCATCGACGTCGATAGGTCGCTGGAACCACGCGGAGGCTGAGACTCCGTGGCTCACCATCACGGGCACCCGCACGCAGGTCGGTTCGACCCGGACGTCGGGAGCATCGAGGATCTTGCGGGTCTCGTTGACCAGCTTCATCTCCTCATCCGTGTAACCGCCCGCAACGGAACCCCCGGCGAACGGGATCACGTTGAAACCGATCGGCCGAACGTAAAAGCCGGGCGGTGGCTCCTTCCAATCTCCGGTGCGCAGCGCGTCGAGGTCTTGCGAGAAGTGGGCCGACTCTGCCTCGAGGGTCGCGATCCCCTTGTGTCCGGAGCCCGACACGGACTGATACGAAGTCGCCACGAGATCAGTGAGACCGGCGGCGCGATGGAGCGGCGCCAGACCCATCATCAGCACCATCGTCGTGCAGTTCGGATTGGCGATGATCCCGGAGTGGGCCTTGGCCGCGGCATCGTTGACGCCGGCGACCACCAACGGCACTGCCGGATCCATCCGGAACGCCGAGGAGTTGTCGACCACGACTGCACCGGCGGAGGCGAACCGTGGAGCATGCTCCCGCGAGCGATCACCGCCTGCGGAGAACAGTGCAATCTCGACTCCGTCGGGATCGCCTCCGTCGAGACTCTCGATGGTCACGTCACCCCAACGCGTCGAGACGACGGAGCCGGCAGACCGCTCCGAGGCGAAGAGCCGGAGATCGCCAACCGGAAAGTCACGACGCTCGAGGGTTGCCAGCATCTCGCGGCCCACGGCACCCGTGGCGCCGACGATGGCGGTGCGCGTCGTCATGACACCATCTCCGTCATCGGAGGATCAAAGGCGGCGTGGAGCAGCCTGACGGCGTCCTCGACCGCCGACTCGGCGATCACACAGGACACCCGGATCGCCGAGGTGGAAATCATGGCGATCCTGATGTCGGCGGCTGCGAGCACAGAGAACATTTTCGCCGCCACCCCGGGATATGAGCGCATCCCGCTCCCCACGATCGACACCCGACCGATCGTGCCATCGACGTCAACACCGGCCGCACCGATGGCGTTCGCCACCTCTCGGGCGATTGCGGATGCCTGGATGAGGAGCTCCCTCGGGATCGTGAAGGAGATGTCCACCACACCTCCGCTCGACACGTTCTGCACGATGATGTCGACGGAGACCCCCGCATCGGCAAGCGGGGTGAAGACCGCGGCAGCGGCGCCCGGGGTATCGGGCACCCCGCGCATCGTGATCTTTGCCTCGGACACGTCGTGGATCACGCCACTGACGATCGCCTCTTCCATCACGTCCTCCTTGACCCAGGTCCCCGGCCGATCGTGGAACGACGACCGGACATGGATCGGAACATTGAATCGCTTGCCGAACTCTACGGAGCGCGGCATGAGCACACGCGCACCGGCACCCGCCATCTCGAGCATCTCGTCGTATGAGACCTCATCGAGTTTCTTGGCGTCGGGCACGGTCCGCGGGTCTGAAGTGAACACCCCGTCGACATCGGTGTAGATCTCGCAGGCGTCCGCGCCGAGGGCCGCCGCCATCGCGACGGCGGTGGCATCCGATCCTCCACGGCCGAGGGTCGTGATCTCCTTCGTGTCCGGTGAGACTCCCTGGAACCCGGCCACGATCACGACCTTGCCCAAGTCGAGGCCCTCGACGACCCGGGAAGGCTTGATCTCACGGATCTTGGCGTGCCCGTGTGACGTGTCGGTGAGGATTCCCGCCTGCGATCCGGTGAGGCTCACCGCCTCGATGCCCTCATCGCGGATCGCCATGGCAAGGAGAGCCATGGAAATGCGCTCGCCGGCGGTGAGGAGCATGTCCATCTCGCGGGGGTGGTGATGCGGGCTGACTTCGGACGACAGCCGGATGAGTTCATCGGTGGTATGGCCCATCGCCGACACGATTACGACGATGGAGTCCCCGGAACGTCGTCGGGCGGCAACGCGCCCGGCAACGGAGCGGATTCGAGAGGCATCGCCGACGGACGTGCCGCCGTACTTCTGGACCACGAGGGACATAGCAGGAGGGTAATAACCCCAGCCGGGTGAAAGGAACGTCGATCGTGCAGACCTCCAGTCTTCAGTCATCAGTCATCAGCCAGATAGGGAGTCGGTGTGACTTGGCGATTTCGCGCTCTGACTGAGGACTGAAGACTGAGGACTGACGACTGAGACCGATACCATCAAACCCATGCGACGTTTCATTGCCACGCTTCTCTTGCTCGTCTCCTGTGGCGACGACGATTCGGTGCCCGGGATCACGGATCCGGCGTACACCCGGTTTCGGGAACAGGTGACCGCATGCGATGCGGATCGACCAGAGACGGCACGGGAGATGACCTTCGTCATGCCCGACGATCTCGGCATTGCCGGAGACGTCGTGGCAACACTGCACACGTCGTGCGGCGATCTGGTCATCGAATTGCTGCCCGAGGTTGCTCCGGTGACGGTGAACTCGTTCGTCTTCCTGGCCGAACAGGGCTACTTCGATGGAACCGTGTCGCACCGGATCGCACCGGGGTTCGTCGTCCAGTTTGGTGACCCCACGGCGCGTGGAGGCGGAGGGCCGGGATATCGCATCCCGGATGAGCTCCCCGCAGGCGATTTTGCCTACACCACCGGCATCGTCGCGATGGCGAACGGTGGACCCGACACCGGTGGCAGCCAGTTCTTCATCGTGTTCGATGACATCACGCTCGATCCCAACTACGCGGTGTTCGGGTTCGTGACGTCCGGACTCGACGTTCTCACCCGGATCGCCTCGATACCCGTAGGGACGAACCCCAACACGTTCGAGCCGTCGCTCCCCTTGCAGACGCTCTACATCGACTCAGTCACCATTCAACGGTGATGCGTTGAGCGTCGACCTCCACCTGCACTCGGTGTATTCGGACGGAACCGACGAGCCGGCGGCGCTGGTTGAGATGGCGGTGGAGGCGGGTCTCTCCACGATGGCACTCACCGACCACGACGGGTTCGAAGGAATCGAGCAGGCACGGAAGGCAGCCGCCGGACGAATCAACTTCATACCCGGGATCGAACTCTCTCTCGAATGGGGCGGGCCGGGAATGCACCTGCTCGCCTGGTGGGTGGATGATGGCTCTCCGCTCGACCGCGAGCTCGAGGCGATCCGGTCGGGACGCGAACTGCGCAACATCGAGATCATCGCGGCGCTCAACGAGATGGGGCACCCCATCACCGTCGATCAGGTCCAGCGGATCTCTGAGAAGGGTGTGATCGGTCGTCCCCACATCGCCCGCGCACTGATGGAGATCGGTGCAGTGGCCTCTGTCGCCGAGGCCTTTGACCGGTACCTCGGGTCTGGTCAGCCGGCATACCGTCCCCGCATGCGGCTGACCGTCGAGCGCGCCGTTGAACTGATCGCCGAGTCCGGCGGGGTGGCCGCCGTTGCGCACCCCCACACCATCGCCAACGATGCCGACGGCTTCACCGCAGCCTTCCGGCGCTTCGCGGAGCTCGGCATCACCGGGGTCGAGTGCTGGTATTCGGAGTATCCCCCGGAGCAGCGGATCGACATGGCACGCCTCGCCGAGCGATTCGGGCTCATCCCCACCGGAGGCAGTGATTACCACGGAGCCAACAAGCCCGGAATCGCCGTAGGCACCGGCCACGGCGACTTAGCCGTCCCGGATGAGGCGGTAGCAGCCCTGGAGGCGCAGAGGCCGAGATAGCAGAAGGTTTCCGGTTTCCCGTTTCCGGTTTCCGGTTCTTACCTGACATCTGAAATCTGATATCTGACATCTTCCTCAGGGACCAGTCCCCGCTGCCGATATAAGTTTCATGACCGGTTTTCGTGCTCGTCTCGAGCGTCTTGCTGCCCCCGTGGACTACGAGCCGATTCGCCCGTGGATTCAACGTGTCCGTGCTGGGGCGGCGGCCATCGTCGCGGCCGCTTGCGGAGTCGGTGTCTGGCTCGGCATAACCCTGGCATGGATCCCTGCGGCTGCCGCCGGGATCATCATCGTTCACGCTCTCACGCGGGGCCGTACCTCGGCGACACCGATGGAGTCGTTGGTGGTCGATGCGATTTGCACGGTCGTCGGACTCTCGGTCGTAGAGCAACCCGAAGTGGTGCTGATCGCCGCCGCCGCCTACCTCATCGCTGCGGCCATCACCTTTGGTGGGGCGCACACACTGATGGGGGTGCTCGCCGTATACGGCGGCGCGATCACTCTCGAACCGCTGGCGTCTGTGCCCGTCCTTACAACATTGCGCGGTGCGGGTGAACCGGTGGTCTGGCTCACCGTTGCAACCTTCCTCGCCGGCGTTGCTGTGTCCTTGACCGCGTCAACGACGGCGGTGGCTGCGGCACGACGCCGCCAGGAAGAGGCGTTGAACGCCGAACGACGCGTCTCAGAGATGAAGCACGAGTTCGCCTCGATGATCACCCATGAACTGCGCACCCCGCTCACGAACATTGCTGGCTTTGCCATGACGATGCGGGACACGTGGCGCGATCTCTCTCCCGAGGAAGCCGACGAGTTTCTCCGCATCGTGGTCGGAGAAGCCGAACACCTCGCCAATCTCGTGGACGACGTACTCGCCATCCCGCGCCTCGAGGCAGGTCGGCTGCTGGTAGAAGCCGTTGACTTTTCGCTTCAACCAGCAGCCTTCAAGATCACCGATCTCCTCTTCCCTGCCGGCGGCGAACGGTCCGCTTCCGTTGCAGTGAACGGACACGTGCGAGTCCATGCCGATCCCAACCGGGTCGAGCAGGTGCTCAGGAATCTTCTCGAGAACGCCCGCAAGTACGGCGGGAGTCAGATTTGGGTCGATGCGACGCGCCGCGACGACGACTGGGTCGTGGTCGTCGCCGACAACGGCTCGGGAGTTCCCGTCGAACATCGCGAACGGATCTTCGGGGCCTTCGAACAGGTGACCACCGGTCACGCCCGCACGGAGTCTGGATTCGGACTCGGGCTCGCGGTGGCGCGCCACCTCGTCGAGGCGATGGACGGACGCATCTGGTACGAAGCCGGTTTCCCGGTGGGGGCTCGATTCTGCTTCAGCCTGCCCGCCGCAAAAGAGCGCTCCGCGGCGGTCGACGCCGCCTAGCTAGGCCCCGTCGCCGGACCTACGCGGCCGCGACGCCAGCCGCACCACATGGGGCGGTGCCACCGAACGGGGGATGCCGGACGTCACCCACTTTCCCCGCAACGGACGACCCGGGGCCACCGACGCTGCGGCTGCGGCCTCTTCTTCGATCTGGGTGATCGCTGCGACGATTGCCGCGGCCAACAGCGGTCCCGGCTCACCGGAGATGTCCATCAATGCACCTCGATCAGTTCGATGAGGGTGCCAGAGAGTGCGCGGGGATGCACGAACGCAATCCGATTGCCTCCGCCGCCGGACCGCGGAGTGCGATCGACGAGTTCGACGCCATCGGATTCGAGATGGGCGAGGGCTGCGTCGATGTCGGCGACCTGAATGGCGACGTGGTGGAGCCCCTCGCCCCGCCGATCGAGAAAACGCCCGACAGGCGTGTCGGCATCGAGTGGCATGAGGAGCTGCAGAAACGAGCCGCCGAACGGAACCATCGCCTCCTCCACCCCTTGCTCATCGACGATCTCACGCGTCAGGGGCTCCACACCAAAGAGAGTCGCGACCTCGCGAAGGGCCTTGTCGAGGTCACGCACCGCGATCGCGGTGTGGTGCAGGTTCAGGGGAAGCATCCGCCTCGAATGTAGTGCTGCGGCGAGTCTCCTGCTCCCGGACCGTCTACCTGGCAGAATCGGTCGATGTTCGACGACCTTCTCACCGCAAACGAGCGCTATCGGGCAGAGTTCCACGACTCCGGTGTGCCCGGAGTGGCGGCGCGAGGATTGGCAGTACTGACCTGCATCGACTCGCGGATCGACCCGCTGGCGATGCTCGGACTGCGGGCGGGCGATGCAAAGATCATCCGCAACGCCGGCGCCAGGGTCACGACCGATGCGCTGCGATCGCTCATCGTCGCCGCCAACCTCCTCGGAGCGACGCGGATCTGCGTGGTACATCACACCGACTGCGCCATGGTCGGCCCAACGGAGGATGAGATCCGAAATCGGATCGCGACCATGCGCGGTGAGGACGCGTCGGCCTGGAGTTTCCTCCCCAGCGCCGACCAGTTGGCGACGCTCCGCGACGACATCGAACTCATCACGTCATGTGCGCTGATGCCACCCGGAATCCGGGTGAGCGGATTCGTCTTCGATGTGCACAGCGGAGCCCTGACTCAGGTCACCAACCCGTAGGACGGGCCGTCACACCCCGTCGGTGTCGATGGAGCCGGACTTTCGCCGGTGGCGCCTGGTCTTCCGCTCACTGAAGACGATCGCCGCCGTGAGCACCGCGGTGATCACGCCAAGCGAGAGGTAGGTGTCGATGTGCACCCATTGGGCAATCGACATCTTGATGCCGACGAACACCAATACGGCACCAAGACCGTGGGACAGATAGTGGAACCGCCCGCGGGCGGTCGCCAGCAAGAAGTACATCGCCCGCAAGCCGAGGATGGCAAAGGCGTTGGAGGCGAACACGAGATACGGCTCGTGGGACACGGCGAGGATCGCGGGGACCGAGTCGACCGCAAATACCACGTCGGTCAACTCGACCACGACCAGAGCCGCAAGGAGTGGTGTGGCAGCGCGGCGCCCCTTTACCTTCGTGAGAAAGCGGTGCCCGTCGTACTCAGCCGTGACCGGCATGAGACGTCGCACCAGGTTCATGGTTCGGGCGGCGCCTTCACCCTCCTCCGCCCGATGCCGGTAGACCCGAATCCCGGTGTAGACCAGGAACACACCGAACACGATCATCACCCACTCGAAGCGGGTTACCAGCGCGGTGCCGCCGCCGATGAATGCCGCTCGCAGCACCAGTGCCCCGAAGATGCCCCAGAACAGCACACGGTGTTGGAACTTCAGGGGGATCCCCAGGGTGCTGAAGACGATCGACCACACGAACACGTTGTCGATGCTCAGCGAACGCTCGATGAGGTACCCCGACGTGTACTCGCCAAAGGCTCCCGCCCCGAACTCCCATGCCACGTACCCGCCGAAGATGAACCCGATCACGATCCACACCAACGACTCGATCAGCGCCTCCCGCGGCGAAGGGGCGTGATCGTCGCGATGCCGGTAGAGGTCGATCGCGATCAGAAGAACGATGATCCCCAGCAGAAGGGCCCACGAGATGAACGTCTCGTCGATGGAAACGAACTGATCACGAGTGGTCTCGAGGGCAAACATGTCGGAGGATGATAAGGGGGCGTCAGGCACCAGGCACCAGGCGCCAGACAGCAGACAGCAGACAGCAGACAGCAGACAGCGAGCGGCAATCTGCAATCTGCAATCTGTCCTGCCGTACCATCCCTGCCGCAACCTCGAGGAGATCGAATGCCCACCGTGATCACCGGAATTGCTCGTACGCCCATCGGGCGATTCGGCGGCGCCTTCCGGCCACTGGCCGCCGTCGAGCTCGGTGGGGTCGCCATCGCCGCCGCGCTGCAGCGATCCGGTATTGATCCCTCGCTCATCGACGAAGTCCTGTTCGGTCATGTCCTGCAGGCCGGTACCGGCCAGATCACCTCGCGGCAGGCCGCGGTACGAGGCGGTCTCGCCATGACCGTCCCCGCCACCACCATCAACAAGGTCTGCCTCTCCGGCATGACGGCGATCGCCATTGGCGACAAGGACATCCGACTCGGTGAAGCGAAGTTTGTCGTCGCCGGAGGAATGGAGTCGATGACCAACGCCCCCTACGTCGTCCAAGACGCCCGGTGGGGAGCCCGAATCGGCAACACCGCGATGGTCGACACCATGAACCACGACGGCCTGTGGTGCGCGTTCGATCAGTGCACGATGGGCGAGTCGTCGGACCGCAAGAACAAGGTGCTCGGCATTGGTCGCGAGGAACAGGATGCATGGTCTGTCGAGAGCCACCGCCGCGCCGCTGCCGCCACCGAGTCAGGTCACTTCAGCGGCGAGATCGCTCCGGTACCGGTTGCGCAACGCAAGGGTGATCCGGTCATTGTTACCGCCGATGAGGGAATCCGCACCGATACGACAGCCGGCTCGCTCGCCGCGCTTCGTCCCGCCTTCCAGAAGGACGGCACGATCACCGCAGGTAACGCGTCCCAGATCTCGGATGGGGCCGCCGCCATCGTGCTCGCCGCCGCCGACGCTGCCGATGCCGCCGGTCTCCCCGTGCTGGCGACCATTCGCGGTTACGGACAGATCGGAGGATCGGACGCGACGCTGCACGACCGACCGGCCGAGGCGCTGCGGATCGCCCTGAAGCGCTCCGGAATGAATCCGGGCGACCTCGATCTCGTCGAGGTCAACGAGGCGTTCGCAGCCGTTGCCCTGTGGTCGGCGCGTTCGCTCGACATCGACGCCAGCCGCATCAACGTCCACGGAGGAGCCATCGCCCTCGGACATCCGCTGGGTGCGACCGGAGCCCGCATCGTCGTCACCCTCATCAACGCGTTGCGCGCCAGAGGGGGCGGAGTCGGTGCAGCCGCGCTGTGCGGCGGCGGCGGTCAGGGCGACGCCATCATCCTCGAAGTCGCAGGCTGAACTTCTAGATCAACTCGATCCATGCGTCGTAGGCAGGGGCGACCTCATGCCAGTCGAAACGACCCGTGGTCCCTCTCAACAGCGTGGTGGTTTCGTGTCGCATCGCCGGATCTGCGACGGCGTCCGCGAGCAATCGAACCGCGTGGTCTCGTGATGTGAAAAGACAGCGCGCATGGAGCGGTGCGGGGATTCGCTCGCGAAAGACCAGGCGGTCGGGCAGCACCGGAAACGCACCAGCGTGGATCGCCTCGACGACGGCGATGCCGAAGAACTCCTGCACGGCAGTGCTCACCACCACAGAGGAAGCAGCAACCACCGCTCCGTACTCGTCGCGAGTGAGATATCCGTCCACGACCACGCGATCCCCCAATGCTGCGACGGCATCGTCAAGGTGGGTGCGTTGGTCGACAAATCGTTCACCGGCTAGTGCAACCGAGAAGGCGGCCCCCGTGTCGGCGAGCCGGGCCATGAGATCGACAAATGCGGCAGGATTCTTGTCGTCATCCCAGCGGTGATTCCACAAAATGAGCGGGGGTTCGACCTTGGGCCCCGGGGCGAGTGCGGCGAGATCGCACCCGACCGGGAGCACGATCGACCTCGCCGCAACCGACTCCAGGTGGTGCGCCTGGGACTCGTCCGGAAATGAGCCGAGGAAGCCCGGCAACGCCTCCAACAATGACGCGCGATGGAACTCCGAGTTGAAGGCGACCGCATCGGCGGCAAGCAGTGACGTCCACGTGACGAGGCCGTGGCCCTGTTCGACACGGGTACGCCCGGTTGCGGGATACGTGATTTGGTTCTCGTGCATGTAAAGGGCAACGGGAACCGCACCGAACGACGGGAGCATGCCTCGCAGTCCGGCGACGTCGACCATCGAAGTCGTGAGAATCGCATCGGGAGGTCCGACGCGTTCCGCAAGCGCTTCGACCTGTTCCGCAAGGGAAACGAAGCCTCCGGTGAGTCTCCATTTCCAGAACGCGCCGCGAAGGGTTACCAGATGCACGTCGTGACGGCTTGCACCGACATACCCCTCGGCCCAGGCGCGATGTGATCCGGTGTGATAACCGGAAACGAGGAAAACCTTCACAGATCCCTGCGGCCGACCAGAGCCCTCCCGAGTGTGATCTCATCGGCGTAGTCGAGGTCGCCGCCCACGGGCAGTCCGCTGGCGAGCCGGGTGACCCGCACTCCGAGCGGCTTCACGATTCGGGCGATGTACAGCGCCGTGGTGTCGCCCTCGACGGTGGGATTGGTGGCGGCGATCACTTCCTGCACGCCTTCGGCAGCGATCCTGGCGACGAGTTCCCTCATCCTCAACTGGTCGGGGCCAATGCCCTCGATCGGTGAGATCGATCCGCCGAGCACGTGATATCGGCCGCGAAACTCCTGCGTCTTCTCGACGACCACGATGTCCTGGGCTCGCTCGACGACACAGATCTGGGTCGGATCGCGACGCTGGTCACGACAGATGGAGCACTCTGCGGAGTCAGTGACGTTGAAGCACCGCTCGCACAATCGCACCTGCTGGCGCATCGAGACAATGGCCTCGGCGAGCCGTCTCGCGTCGGTCTCCTCGATGTGGAGCAAGTGAAAGGCGAGACGCTGCGCCGACTTCTGACCCACCCCGGGCAGACGCGACAACTCATCAATGAGCCGCTGAATGGGCGCTTCGAACATTGGAAGCAGCGTAGAGGAGGGCTCGGACGCAATTGATCGTCGTTCGGCGGAGACTCAGTCCACAGTCAACAGTCGACAGCCAGAAAGACGGAGTCTGACCGGAGACCGGAGACCGGAGACCGGAGACCGGAGACCGGAGACCGGAGACCGG
>JBBTKD010000022.1:0-1038 GCA_038059105.1 Actinomycetota bacterium
GAGGTCGCTCGGTTTGGTGGCGTGGCGGATTCCTTCGGCGAAGCTGACCTGGCCGCCGGCGGCGAGGCGCAGGATCGCCTGGTCGAAGGTCTCCATCCCGTAGAACGAACCCTCGGCGATCACGTCGGGGATCTCGTGCGTCATATCGGGATTGGCGATCCGCTCGGCGACGCGGTCCGTGTTGATCAGTACCTCCACCGCAGGCACCCGACCGAGGCCGTCGGCCGTCGGGAGGAGACGCTGGCTGAGAATGGCGCGGAGCGTTCCCGACAGGAGCAGGCGAATCTGGCGCTGCTGGTCGGCCTCGAAGAAATCCAGGATGCGATTGATCGTCTCGGCGGCGTCCAGGGTGTGGAGTGACGAAAGCACCAAGTGGCCCGTCTCCGCGGCTTTGAGCGCGGCGTCGATGGTCGCGGCGTCACGCATCTCACCGATCATGATGACATCGGGATCCTGTCTGAGCACCCGTCGCATTGCTTCGGCGAACCCGCCCGTATCCACGCCCACTTCGCGCTGGCTCACCATCGACAGCTTGTCGTCGTGGAGTACCTCGATGGGATCTTCCACGGTGATGATGTTGCGACGCTGCGTCGCATTGATGTGATCGAGCAGCGCCGCGAGTGTCGTGGACTTTCCGGAACCGGTCGGTCCCGTGACGAGAACAAGTCCCCTGGCTTCGGCGGCGATCGCACTCAGCACGGGGGGAAGACCGAGCGAGTCAAAGTCACCGGATGGGGGCCGCAGCACCCTGATGGCGAGACTCACCCTGCCCCGTTGCCGATAGGCGTTGATCCGGAACCGGCTGCCGTCCGGGAGTCCGTACGCAAAGTCGGCCTCGTGGGTCTCCTTGAACGAGACCTCGAGCCGATCGGGAATCAGCGCCTGGAGATACAGCTCCACTTCGAGTTCGTTGAGAGACCGTCCGGCGAACGTGCGGAGCTCGCCATCGACCCGCACCGTGGGCGGTGTTCCCGCGCGCAGATGCAGATCCGAGGCGCCATTGGCGATGGCGACGGCGAGAAGCTCGTCGATGGATGG
>JBBTKD010000023.1:0-2200 GCA_038059105.1 Actinomycetota bacterium
GACTGATCGATGTCGATCGCCTTGTCGATCTGCTCGATGCCTTCAACCCGGCGATGCCGACCGGGAAGGTCCCTCGTCCGGTACAACTCCAGGTGCAGCGCCTTTGCCAGGATCTCCTCCACGAGCGTCGACTTCCCCGATCCGGAGACGCCGGTGACCGCGATGAACAGTCCCAGGGGGAACTCGACATCGAGATCCTTGAGGTTGTTCTCCACTGCACCGACCACACGAAGGCTTGCACCGGACGGTTGTCGCCGCACGAGAGGAAGAGCGATGGCGCGGCGCCCGGCGAGATAGTCGCCGGTGATCGAGGATGCCTCGGCCATGACGTCGGACACCGAACCCTCGGCAACGATGTGGCCGCCATGCTCCCCCGCCCCGGGTCCGATGTCGACGATGTGGTCCGCTACTCGGATCGTGTCCTCGTCGTGTTCCACCACGATGACGGTGTTGCCGAGGTCCCGGAGACGCACCAGCGTCTCGATCAAACGCTTGTTATCGCGTTGGTGGAGGCCGATCGATGGTTCGTCGAGGATGTAGAGCACGCCCACGAGTCCTGATCCGATCTGCGTCGCCAGTCGGATCCGCTGCGCCTCTCCCCCGGCGAGCGTGGCAGCGCCCCTGGCGAGCGTGAGGTAGTCAAGCCCGACGTCGAGAAGGAACGCCAGCCGGGCGGTGATCTCCTTGAGAACGGCTTCGGCGATCTTTCGGTCGCGATCGTCCAACTCGAGTGCGGTCACGAAAGCGTGAGCATTGCGCAGCGACAGCGAAGAGACGTGATGGATGTTGCGATCTCCTACCGTCACAGCGAGCGACACGAGATTGAGACGTGCCCCGTCGCAGGAGTCGCAGGGGACGAGACGCATGTACTGCTCATACGTTTCCCGGGCGCTCTCCGAGTCGGCTCCCTCATGACGACGGGTCAGCCACGGAATCAGGCCTTCGTAGTTCGTCTGGTACTTGCGCTGCCTGCCAAATCGGTTGACATACGAGACCGTTACGGGCACTTCACCGGTGCCGTCAAGCACAGTGGCGAGAGCCTTCTTGGAGAGGCGCCGGAACGGCGTGTCCATCGAGAACCCGTATGCCTGGGCGACCCCCTCCAGGACCCGCTGGTAGTACGAGGCGCGGTGCCGGCCAGCCCAGGGCTGTATCGCGCCGTCGGTGAGTGACTTGTCGTCGTCGGGTACGGCAAGATGCCAATCGACCTGAAAGCGAGTGCCGATACCGTTGCAGGTGTTGCATGCGCCGTACGGACTGTTGAAAGAGAAGTTCCGTGGCTGCAGCTCCTCGAAGGAGAGTCCGCACGCCTCGCATGCCAAGTGTTGCGAGAAGCTGAGCGTGGGGCCATCCGTGATCTCGACGACGGCGACGCCGTCAGCGAGGCGGAGCGCGGTCTCCAACGAGTCGGTCAAACGGCGCCGGATCGAATCCTTCTTCACCAGACGGTCGACGATCACCTCGACGGTGTGTTGGTAGTACCGGTCGAGCTTGATGTCCTCGGTGAGTTCCCTCACCTCACCGTCGATGCGGGCTCGACTGAAGCCTTCCATGCCGAGTTCCTTGAGCAGGGCCTCGTACTCTCCCTTTCGGCCGCGCACGACTGGAGCGAGCACCTGGAACCGTGTGCCCTCGTCGAGGCGCATGATCTGATCGAGGATCTGTTGCGGCGTTTGCCGTGCCACCACCCGACCGCAGTTCGGACAATGGGGAACACCGATACGGGCGTACAGCAGACGCAAGTAGTCATGGATCTCGGTGACGGTCCCCACCGTCGACCGCGGGTTGCGGCTCGCAGTCTTCTGGTCGATCGAGATCGCGGGCGACAACCCTTCGATGAATTCGACCTCGGGCTTCTCCATCTGCCCGAGAAACTGCCGGGCGTAGGCGGACAGGCTCTCGACGTAGCGGCGCTGTCCCTCGGCGTAGATCGTGTCGAATGCGAGAGACGACTTTCCCGATCCGGACAGTCCGGTGAACACGATGAGCTGGTTGCGCGGCAACTCCAGCGAGACGTTCTTGAGATTGTGCTCGCGAGCACCTCTGATGACGATGGAATCGGTCGACATGGAGTGGTCCCCTGCGGAGGGCGGCGATTGTACCGCCCGCCCATCACGGAATTGCAGGCGTGGGATTCGTGGCAAACGCGTCGAGTCGCGCTCAGAGTCGCCTCTCAGCTGGGGCTATGGGCAAAGGGCAA
>JBBTKD010000024.1:0-6527 GCA_038059105.1 Actinomycetota bacterium
GCCGGCACCCCACCAGGATGATCCCCGGTTCGCCGGGGATCATCCGCGTCTGCCCCAACCTCCCCCGCCCGGCGTGAGGACCCGGAGGCGATCTCCGGCACCCACATCCAGCGTCACCTTTCCCGGCAGCCGGTCTTTCGACCCGCCTGCGCGGATCAACCAATCCTCGCCGGTGGCACCGGGTGACCCGCCGGCAAGACCCCACGGTTGATTCCGGCGTCGCTCACCCATCAGCGACAGTTCGCCAGGCTCGAGAAACTCGATCTCTCGGACGATCCCCTCGCCGCCGGCGTGGAGACCGTCGCCGCCCGACCCGCGACGCAGACCGAAGGCGATCACCCGGAACGGATAGTGGGTTTCGAGCGACTCGATCGGGGTGTTGCGGGTGTTGGTCATGCCGGTGTGAATACCCGACTGGCCGCGACGGTGCGGACCGCCCCCTTCGCCACCAGCGATCGTCTCGTAGTAGACGGTGCCTCCGGCGCCGACCAGCACGTTGTTCATCGTGCCTTGCGAGGCAGCGTGCACTCGATGCGGCGCCGCCTTCGCCAGGGCGCCGAGGAGGACGTCGGCGATGCGCTGACTGGTCTCGACGTTGCCCGCCGCCACCGCTGCTGGCGGAGTGGCAGCGACGATCGAACCGGCGCGTACCCGCAACTGGAGCGGTCGGTAGCAGCCACCGTTGGCGGGGATGGTCGGATCGGTGGCGACCCGGACCGCGTAGTAGAGGCACGACCGCGTGACCGCCTCGACCGCATTGAGGTTCCCCGCGATCTGGTCCGCGGTACCGGTGAAGTCTGCGAGCAGCTCGTCGCCGTCCACGGTGACTTCGACGCGAATCGGAACATCGACGTCACCCCACTCGACCACGTCCTCGAAGGAGTACGAACCATCGGGGAGCGCTGCCAATGCGGACCGCATCCGCTCCTCGCCGTACCCGAGCAGTGCCCCGGTCACCTGCTCGAAGCTGCCGCCATACGACTCATGAACCTCGATCAAGCGCCGGGCTCCCGCCTCGTTGCTCCCCATCTGCGCCGACAGGTCACCCTCCCGCTCCGCGGGAGTTCGGGTCGCTCCGAGGAATCCGGAGAGGAATGCGTCGTCCCATCGGCCGTCAACGACCGCGACCACGGGGGGAACGATGTGTCCCTCTTGCTCGAGACGGGTGGCGTGCGCTGGCATCGATCCAGGGGCCTCACCGCCGACGTCGGCGTGATGAGCCCGATTCGCCACCCACCCGATCAGCCGCTTGCCGACATGAACCGGACGCAGCAGGGTCAGGTCGTTGAGATGGGTGCCGCCATGGAACGGATCGTTGACCGCAAACTGAACCCCCGGACTCGGATCCGTCCCGAATCTCTCGATCACGGCCGCGACCGACGCAGGCATCGACCCGAGGTGCACCGGGATGTGTTCCGCCTGCGCCAGCATCTCGCCGTCGGCGACGAAGACTGCTGCTGAGCAATCCATGCGCTCCTTGATGTTCGGCGAATGCGAAGTGCGACGCAGTACCCCGCCCATCTCGTCGGCGACCGCGGCGAATCTGTGGCGGGCAACTTCGAGAGTGACGGCGTCGATGCGGCTCACCACTCCACCTCCAGCGCACCCGACTCGTGGACGCGGGCTCGCTCGCCGGCGGCGAGATAGGTGGTTGCCTCGTCCTCTTCGATGATCGCGGGACCAACGACCTCGGCACCGTGTCGAAGACCGCCGCGACGCCAGACGGTTGCCTCGACTTCACCAGCGGAGGTGAGCACGGGGCGACGACCTCGGTGCGGATCACCCGAAGGACTCACGGCTGGAATCTCGTCCCATCGGACTGCTGCCGGAGCGGTGGCCTCGGCGCGCACCGTCACCACCTCCACCGGATCACCCGGCCGAGCGAAACCGTTACGCCGCTCGTGAGCGGCATGAAACCGATCGAGGAGTGCAGATTCCGGTTCTCCTTGGTGAAATGGCACCGTGGTCTCGTGCGATTGGCCGCGGTAGCGAAGGTCGGCATACACGGTGACCTCCCCCGACTCTCCGAGGGCACTCTTGGCATCGGCCGCAACCTCGGCCGCGACGCCCTCGAGACCGGCGAGTCCGCCGAGAAGCACGCTGCGCGACACGTCAACGCGCGGTGGAGCCAGCAACAAACCCAGCGCAGAGAAGACGCCGGCGTGAGCGGGAACCACCACCGACGACATCCCGAGACGCCGGGCCAGTGCGGTGGCGTGCAATCCTCCGGCGCCGCCGAAGGCGATCAGCGCGGCATCGCGGGGATCGGATCCCTCTTCGATCGAGACCTTCCGCACAGCCCGTTCCATGTGCGACTCGACCACCTCGATGATCCCGAGCGCAACCACACCCGGATCGTCGCTGAAAGCCAGGCGCGCCATGGCCGCCTGGGCGGCGGCGAGGTCCGGCACCACCGTTCCGCCCAGCGCCATGTCGACACCGATGCGGCCGGTACACAGGTCGGCGTCGGTCACCGTGGGGACCAGGCCACCGCGGCCGTAACAGGCGGGACCGGGATCTGCCCCGGCGCTCGCCGGGCCGACGCGGAGCGCACCGCCGGAGTCGACCCAAGCGATGCTGCCCCCGCCGGCACCGACGGTGTGGATCGCGACCGAGGGCATCGTCGAGGGGAGGCCGTCGACGCTGCGCTGATAGGCGACCTCGGGACGGCCGCCCTCGATGCGACAGACGTCGGTCGAGGTGCCGCCCATGTCGAAGGAGATCACGGTTCGTCTCCCCATGGCGTGGCCCAGCGCTGCCGCGGCGATCGCTCCACCCGCAGGACCGGAGAGCACGATCGCAGCAGGGAGGCCCGCAGCGACCTCCAGCGGGATCAGACCCCCAGAACTGCGCATCACCGTGGTTGACGCCTCCACCCGGTCGGCAAGTCGACGCAGGTAACGCTCCACCACCGGCGCCAGGTAGGCGTTGAGGATCACCGTCGACGCCCGCTCGAATTCGCGGATCTCCGCGGCAACCTCCGAAGCGAGCGAGATCGGTACGTCCCCGAGGGCAGCCCGGATGGCGGCAGCGACCGTGTGTTCCCGCTGGGGGTGGGCGAAGCCGTAGAGCATCGATACCGCCACCGACTCGGGTCGGGCGGCAGTGAGGGCGGCAACGACACCGCTGAGATCGGCCGGTTGCGCCGCCTCCGTCGGTGTCGATCGACCGGAAACCCCGAACCGGAGGTCGATCGGAACCAGAGGGGTGGGACGGGTAACCTCGGTGTCGTAGAGCGATGGCCGATCCTGCCGTCCGATCTCGATGACATCCTCGAACCCGGCATCGGTGACGAATGCGGTGCGCGCTCCCGTGCGTTGCACCACGGCGTTGGTGGCAGCTGTCGTACCGTGCACCAGGTCGGCCCCGCCAGCATCGACCGCACTGATCGATACGAGTACTCCGTCGGACTGGTCAGGGGTCGTCGACACCTTTGCGGTGCGCAGAGAGGTGCCGTCCCAATACGCGACGTCGGTAAAGGTGCCGCCGACATCGACGGCGACGCGCATCAGGCCACCACTACGATGCCGCGGCCCGCTCCGGGAGTCACCGCATGCCCGTCATCATCAGCCAGACGCCGAACCCGAACGCTCTGAAGTTCACGGTGAGCGCGCTGTTCGACGCGCCGAAGTCGTTCGCCGCGGGCAAGCCAACTGACGATCCCATCGCCGGTCCGCTGCTCGCCATCCCGGGTGTGTTGAGCGTGTTCATGTCGGCCGACTTCGTCACGCTCTCCAAGGATCCATCGGCTCACTGGGACGAGATCGTCCCCGAAGCAACCGGCATCCTCGAGATCACGTTCGGCTGAACTCCGCGGCATCGTCGTCAGGCGATCATCCGGATCTCGTGGTCGATCTCGTTTTCCGGCAACGTTGAGCCCGTTGTCTCAAGCGGGGGCGGCCAAAAGGATCCCGTCACATGTCCGACGAACCCGTTATGGGTGGGCGACTGCGCAGGCAACCGACGGCTCAGCTCCTCTTCAACGATGTGTCGTACCAGGGCGCTCACGGAGAGACCCTCGATGTCACTCAACTGGCGGAGACGGGCAATCTGGTCTGAGTTCAGTCGAACAGAGAGGTGAGCATCGGCAACGGTGCGGGTGTGCCCCTTGAGGATTCGACCGGGGCGAGGCTCATCTCGACGAGCCTCGTGCCACTCAGTCCGTTCTCTCTCGCTCATCTTGGACGGATCAGGATTCTGCGCCATAACGCTCGATCTCCCATCTGTTCGACGGCCACCCGGTGATCGGCCTTGCCACGGTCCGATCACGGGAGCGTGATTCGGTCAGGACGATTGTGCGCCAGCCGCCGGCGACGGGCGCCACCATGTACCAGTCTCCGGTCTGGCCGACATCGTCCTCTATGAAAACCGGGCCATTGCTGAAAACCTCAAGAACGTCCTCCGACTCGATTCCGTGCTTTCCCGTGAGATGTTTCAAGTTGTCGACGTCGAATTCAAAACTAGCGATGAGCTCAGGCCTGAGCATCGCGGAGCTGAACGCCTACCGGGATCTTCGCTATCTCCTCTCCGCCGCTTGTCACACGAAAGGCATAGAGCATCGCGGCAGGGAATTGAAGGTTCTCGAACGGTATCTGAAGTGGAATGACGCTCGGCTGACCGGGTTTGAGGGATGCAGGCGCTCCAACACGGAGCCTGCCTTCCGCATGAGGACCAACTCGTCGTCCGTCCTCATCCACGAGCTCGATGTCGATTCGCAGGTCACGCAGTCGATCACCGACGTCAATCTCCAGGATCAAGACAACGTGAAGCTTCTTGTGCACCACGGGCACTACGCGGCCGTAAATCGTGTCGAAGGCCCCGCCCATGACGTAGAGCTTTCCCCCCAACACCTCTGCGTGATCGGCCAGTATTGCTGCCTGTACCCTCATGTGTGACAATGTAGTACATCTTCCCACGATCGGCATGGCTTCTCGCACGTAGGCCTTGGGTTGCATCCGGTCTGCGCCGCCCTACCCCTCTACCTCAATCCTGAGCGCGAACGGCCAGCGGGCTCCTACGGCGTCGGCGATCGTCACCACCACCCGCCACTCGCCGCCGAGGTGCTGGGCCGAGACGATCTGCGGTTCAGAACCCCAGAGTGATGCGCGGGTCGATACCAGGTCCACGATCTCTTGCGGGGGTGTCGCCTCCTCGCCTACCCATACCGGAGCCTCGGGTCCGAGTGACAGGAAGATCGGCGACGGGAGGTCGACGATCGTTGCACCCGAGTCGCCGCCCACCGCGACCAGAACCTCGACCGCCCGGACCGGTTGCCGGGTGAATCCGCGATCGGGCGGAGCGCCCAGGGTACGGAACGCCACCGATACCCGGTAGATGCCATCCCCGGCCTCCTCGACGCGGTAGGCCCGGGCCCACTCCACGTATGACACCGCATCGCCGATGTCGAGAGCGAGGTCTTCGGCCACCGAGGGCGGGAGCGCGGCGCGTACGTCCGCCGACCCGCTGGGTTCGAGGTCGGCGGTGAAGTAGTCCGCCACGAACCACTCGGCGCGCACCATGGCGAGCCGGGAGGCGGGATCGGGAGGATCGGCCATGAGGTCCGCCTCGCTGTACAGCGGCAGATCCGTGGCATCGGGCAATGTCGTGAGCGCAACCGACGTTCCCGCGGCCGGTGCCAGCGGAGTCGGCACCGACGGAGCCGCCCACCATGAGCGGGCAACGATCACCCCCAGTACCAACGCACCCACCATTCCGATCCCGAGGTACATCGCCCTGCGGCGCCGATCCTCCGGTTCCGACTCGGCCATCAGATCAGCCCAGGGGACGTGTTCGAGTTCTTCTCGTTCTTCCATGCGGCTCCCTTGTGATGAGCCCGGTGAGATGTGGACGGACCCGTCCCGGGGAAGCCGCTCACGGGCGTGGTTGCCGCGGAAGGTACGCCGGGAGGCGGGAGTGCTCAAGGGGGTCGATGGCGCATCCCATCACGCATTACGCAACGCTATGCTTCCAACATGGCCCAAGTGGTGGCACGTTTGAACAATGACCTCGTCGCCGCAGTCGATGATCTCGTGAGCGAAGGCGTGTTCGAGTCCCGATCCGACGCGATCAGGCGCGCCCTCGAATTCGTCGTGGACCGCCAGCGCCGCAAGCGAATCGGCGAGGCCATCGTCGACGGATATCGGCGAATCCCCCAGACCGAAGAAGAGACCGCCTGGGCTGAGGCCTCCACTATCGCGATGATTGAAGAGGAACCTTGGTGATCCCGCGCCAGGGTGAGGTCTGGTGGGCCGAAGCTGCGGACAAGCAACGCCCGGTGCTCATCGTGTCGAGATCCGACGTCGTGCCGATGCTCAACGCCATCGTGTGCGCCCCGATTACCAAGAAGGTCCGCGGCATTCCAACGGAGATCCCGCTCGGAAGGGCCGAGGGTCTCAAGGTTCAATGTGCGGCGTCGTTCGACAACCTGCAACTCATCCGACGCTCGTTGTTCGGAACCAGGATCGGAGCCCTCACGGGCTCGCGTCGCATGATCTGCGAAGCGCTATCCGCCCTCGCCGACTGCTGAC
>JBBTKD010000025.1:0-2919 GCA_038059105.1 Actinomycetota bacterium
GTGGCCACCCGATCGCAGCGATCTCCGGAACTGCGTGGTCATACAACCGCCTTCAAATGAACGCGGACGTTTCGATTCCGGCATGGGCCCTGGCATTGGTGTGGCACGTGGTCGCACGCCCCTGGGAAGCAGCGGCCGAACCGGGCACGCTGCGACCGGTACCCGCCGCCCGCCGATGACTTCTCCATTGATCGACGCCGCCGAGTTGTCGGCTCTGACCGAAGATACGCGACTCGCCGACGTTCGCTGGTATCTCGGCGTTCCGGGTGGAGGTCATCGGGCGTACCACCAAGGCCATCTCCCCGGGGCGGTTTTCGTCGATCTCGACCGCCACCTGTCTGCGCCGGAAGGATCGGGACGACACCCTCTCCCCGAGCGATCGGTGTTCGCCGCCACGATGAGCCGCCTCGGCTTCGGTGACGACCAACTCATCGTCGTCTACGACGACGCAGGTGGCATGATCGCCTCCCGTTTGTGGTGGATGCTCCGTGACATCGGCCACGATGCGGTGCGGGTTCTCGACGGCGGCATCCAGGCCTGGCTCGCCGCGGGTCGTCGCCTGAGCACCGACACACCGGACATGACACCGCGCACCCTCACCGTTCGCCCAAGCCTGACCCGACAGATCGATCGCCAGTCACTCGCGTCGAAGTTGGGGACGCTCACCATCCTCGACGCACGCGCTCCGGAACGGTATCGAGGTGAAGTCGAACCGATCGATCCGGCCGCCGGGCACATACCTACGGCACTCAGCGCACCGACGACCGGCAACCTCGACGCCACGGGCCGCTTGCGCCCATCTACGGAACTCGCGGCGCACTTTCGCAAACTCGTTCCCGAAGGCGAGGTGGTCATGTATTGCGGCAGCGGCGTCACCGCGTGTCACAACATCCTGGCGATGAAGATCGCCGGTCTCCCCGAAGCGACGCTGTATCCCGGATCGTGGAGTGATTGGAGTACGGAGGGGATGGAAGTGGTGACGGGGGATGAACCGGGAGAGCGGTAACAGGTAAGTCTTCAGTCTTCAGTCATCAGCCAGAGCCCGAGCGCCCCACACGTGCCCGTGTTGCATTCCTCCTTTCTGGCTGAAGACTGAGGACTGAGGACTTTCCTAGATCCCGAGAGCTCTTTCCGCCGCCTCCAGCCGCTGTCCCCCGCGTAGTACTGGTGCGAACAGATCGCCGTGGCGGGCGATGCGGTCCCACAGGGTGGCGATGGTGAAACGTGCGGGGTCGACCTCTCCGACCTCATCCCAGAGCAGTGGGGTGGAAACGGGAGCGCCAGGTCGAGGGCGCACCGAGTAGACGGATGCGATTGTCTTGCCTCCGACGTTCTGGTTGTGATCGATGAAGACCTTGCCGACGCGCTTCGGGATGTCCCACTCCATGGTGGCGAGATTGGGATCGGCGGCGACCACGAGCCGCCCGACCGTCTCGACGAACTGCCGCACCCGCTCGTAGGAATGCATCGGGTCGAGCGGAACGTAAATGTGGAGCCCGGTGGCACCCGAGGTCTTGGGATGACCAGTGAGCCCGAGTCGATCCAGCGCCACCCGGATCACCTCGGCCACCGTGACCACCTGGTCCCAGGTGGCACCGTCAGCGGGATCGAGATCGAAAATGGCAAAGTCGGGTGTGTCGGCCATCGCCACCCGGCTGAGCCACGGATGGATCTCGATCGCGCCGAGATTGGCGATCCACATCAGAGATTCGACGTCGGGCGCCGTCACGAAGTCGATGGCATCGCCGCGGTGTCCCGACCACAAAGGAGCTGTCGGAAGCCAGTCGGGCTTGTGCGACGGCGCCTGCTTTTCGTAGAACCACTCCCCGTCGGCGCCGTCGGGAAAGCGGGCGAGCACGATCGCTCGATCCCGCAGATGCGGCAACAGCACCGGCGCCACCGAGTGGTAATAGGCAACGAGGTCACCCTTCGTCTCGCCATCGGGGAAGAACGGCTTGTCGGGATTCGTCAGCCGCAGGCGCCGTTCGACTCCTACCGGAATCCACCCGTCGGCTTCTGGGACGATGCGGAGATCCTGTGGAAACGTCACCCGGCCCGAGGCGAGCGGACGAGTGCTGTCGGGTGACGGCATCTCGGGACGCGTCACCATCAGCGCAAATTCCAGTTCCTCCTGAATCTTGACGTGGCTCGACTTCTCGCGGGCTTCGCTGATCAGGGTGAGTCTCATCCCCACCTCGACCGCGGCCTCGATGAGGGGCGTCACTCGTAATGACCCATCGCCATAGGGAACGTGACGGATCTCGCCGGCGCGACCAAATTCGTTGTCGGTGAATTGGCAGTGCAGCGGGTCGAGGGTCCATCCGGGGAAGTTGTCGCGGAGAAACCCAAAGACTCCGAGAAAGCTGTCCTTCGTGGTGAGAGCACCACCGGACATCGCATGGACGTGTGCCCAATCCACGACCGGGTGTACAAAGGGGAAGTCGCGTGCAATCAGCGCAATGTCCCCAAGCGTGCCGAAAGCACGGTCGGTGCCCCCCACCTCGAGACCGAGGGCCACTCCGAGGTGGCGTACCTTCGGCCCGATCTCCTCGAGGCTCTCGGCGGCGAGTTGGTGGAGCTGCTCAGGGGTTCGTCCCTTTGCGTACCCGGTGTGGGCAACGATGACCCGGGATCCGAAGGCATGACCGAGCTTCATCGTGTGCTCGAGTGCGGACCGGGTCAGCTTCGACTTCTCGGGATCGTCCGAGGTCAGGATTGCGAAGTACGGCGCATGGATCGAAATCGCAATGTCGCGCTCCGCGGCAAACTTGCCAAAGGCCGCACAGCGCTTCTCCTTCCACGGGAACCCCCCAGTAAAGGAGAACTCGAACGCACGGTGACCCTTGGCGACGAGTCCATCGAGAAACGCCGCGTCGTCGAGACCCTCGGGAGCAGGCGCAGAGATACCGAAGCGGATCA
>JBBTKD010000025.1:3019-8544 GCA_038059105.1 Actinomycetota bacterium
CTATCCTCGCGCCATGGGCAAGTCTTCTGCCGATGTCGTTGTCGTCGGTGCTGGTATCGCTGGTGTTGCCACCGCGTACTTTCTCTCCATCCGGCTCGGGGTCGAGCGTGTCATCGTGTGTGATCCGCTTCCGCCGCTGAGCCTGACCTCTGACAAGTCGACCGAGTGCTACCGCAACCTGTGGCCCAACCGCCCGATGGTGGCGATGACCGACCGCTCGATCGACCTCATCGAGGAGCTGGCGCGAGAGAGCGGCAACGCATTCGGGTTGAATCGCCGCGGCTACGTCTACATCACCGCCGACCGGGAGTGCCTCGACGCCCTGCAAGTCGGCGCCGAGAGATCGTCAGTATTCGGGTCTGGCCCGGTGCGGGTCCACCGCGGCAATGCCGACGACCCCACCTATGAGCCCGCTCACGCCGAGGGATGGGAGGGAGCCCCCGTCGGAACCGATCTGATCGGTGATCCGTCGCTGCTTCATCGCCACTTCCCCGGATTGAGCGAACGCGTGGTGGGTGCTCTCCATGTGCGACGCGCCGGATGGCTCTCGGCGCAACAACTCGGCACCTACCTCCTCGAGAAGTCACGCACCGCAGGTGTCACGGTCCTCCCGCGCCGGGTGATCTCGATCGAGACCCACAAGGGAAGAGTCGCGGGCGTGACCCTCGACGACGGCACCAGAATCGATTGCGGCGCGGTGGTCGATGCGGCCGGACCGATGCTCGACAAGGTCGCGGGAATGATGGGCGAGTCGCTCCCCGTGCACTCCGAGGCCCACCACAAAGTGGGGTTCCGCGACACGCTCGGCGTGATCCCGCGCAACGCCGGGCTGCTCATCTGGAACGACACCCAACGCGTCGCATGGTCATCCGAGGAACGCGGACACCTCGCCGCGGAAGGTCGCAACGATCTGCTCGACGAAATGCCCATTGCTTGCCATGGTCGACCCGAAGGTGGCGTCGGATCGCCGTGGGTGCTCGCATTGTGGGAGTACCGGCGGATCATCCAGGAACCCGTGTGGCCCCTCCCCGAGGATCCGTTGTACGGCGAGGTCGTGATGCGAGGACTCGCGGCGATGTTCCCCGGCATGTCGGCGTACGCGGATCGGATGCCGCAGCGCATCGTCGACGGCGGGTATTACACCAAGACCATCGAGAACAGACCTCTTGCCGGGCCGATGCAGACCAAGGGAGCGTTCGTCGCCGGAGCCCTCTCCGGTTTCGGAATCATGGCGTCGTGCGGAATCGCCGAACTGGTGGCCGCCCACATCACCGAAGCCCCGCTCCCCGATCACGCCGCAGCCTTCATGCTCGACCGCTACGAAGACCCCGCCTATCAACGCGAGCTGGAGACGCTGACAGAGACGGGACAGCTCTGAGTAGGCATCAGGCGTCAGGCGTCAGGCAACAGGCATCAGGCATCAGGCAACAGCCAGAACGCGAACACGTGCGGGGACACAAAGCCTGCGACGCGTCTTGCTGAAGACTGAAGACTGATGACTGTTTTCTTGTGGGCCGGGAGGGAATCGAACCCTCAACCGCCGGGTTAAAAGCCCGTTGCTCTGCCTAATTGAGCTACCGGCCCGGCATGAAGGTAGTGCCGTCTCAGCCAGCAGTGGGATCGCCGGTGACTCTGCGCACCCATGGCCGATAGCCGAGACGCCATTTGGCGACATACGCGGCGTACTCGGGGCGGGCGTATTGACGGCGGCGCGTCATGTGGGAGTTGCGCTCGCGAAACGCCGCAACCGCATCGTCGAGTCCGGGTCCATATTCGGCGAGCTGCTTCGGGAACACCTCTGCGACGGCGTGTTCCCACACCGCCAGGTCGTGGCGGTTGACTGATCCCAACTGAGCGCGAGTCACCGGGTCGGAGAGCAGCCCCTTCTTGATCTCGTTGGACGGCGCCACCCACTTCGATGCATACCGGATGTCCGGAATGCCGACCGCCTGCTGCATCAGCACCAACGACTCGTCGAAACGGTCGGAGCGTCCGACGAAGGAGAACCGTCCGAGAAGATCGATTGCCTCACTCCCCGTGGCGTCGGGGCCGGCAATGATCCGCGTCTGGCGGTCGCGCACCACATCGTGGGTTATCCACTCGTCGAAGTCGAGTTCGACTCCGCCGCGCTGCACGTCGTACTGATAGTGCGATGCGGTGCGCTCAAGGGGATCGCGCAGAAAGGTCACCCACTGGATGTCGCCCACCACCGACTCGAGGCCGGCGTAGACACGAAGACTGTGACCGAGGGCGCTGTCGAGCCGCGGATACCAGCGATCCATCATCCGTCTCAGTTGGTCGGGAGTGAGATGCGGTGAGGTGGGGTCGAGGGGCAGCACGTCGCAGTGCCGTGCACCGAACGAACCCTTGAACACGCTGGCCAGCGTGGTTCCGGCGGTCTTGTGGATGTGGACGACGCCGATCACCCCAATGACATCGGAAGTCCGGGGCAGGATGTTGAGGGCTTGCCGTCGATAACCTCGCTCCAAGTGCACCCAGAAGGTTTGATCCATAGGGAGAAACCGCTGACGGCGCTCGTCGTCGGCGAGGCGCTCATCGACGAGTACCCCGGTGAGCGGGTCGTTGCTGGTGCCCCTCTCCACGTCGCAGCCCATCTCGCCGCTCGCGGATGGCGAGCCACCCTGCTCACCCGGGTTGGCAATGATGGCGATGGCCGGCGGATCGTCGACACCGCCAGGGACCTCGGCATCGACACATCACTGATCGAGGTGGATCCGTCACTTCCCACCGGGACGAGTGCGATCACCCTGACAGCGAGTGGTCACGACTTCGATGTGCGCGCCCCGGCCGCCTGGGATGCGCTCGTGGGACCCAAAGTCGTCCCGCCGCACGATGCTCTGATCTTCGGCACCCTGCCACTCCGCCACCCCACCAGCGCGGCAACGATTCGCCGACTCGTGTCCGGATCCAAGGGACTGGTTGCGGTCGACGCCAACCTGCGTCCCCCCCATTCGACACCGGAGATGATCACCTGGGTGTTGCAGGTGGCGCGCCTGTTGAAGATGAATGAGGAAGAGGCACGGATGATCGGCGAGACGCCGCCCGGGCCCGAATGGGTGTCCATCACCCGGGGTGGCGATGGAGCCTCGCTGCGCAACCGCGATGGACGGACATGGTCGGTGGAAGGGATTGCGACGACGGTGGTCGACACCGTCGGGGCGGGTGACGCCTTCTTCGCAACCCTCATCGACGGCCTCGGCACCGGCTCTGATCCCAGGGAGATTCTGGCGCAAGCCAACCGCACTGCCTCCGAGGTCGTTAGCCGGCGCGGCGGCCTTCCCGAGTCGAGGTGAACCCGACACGCGACGATCTCAGCGGATACGATTCGGTCTTCAACTTCCGGAAGGGGAAGACTCAATGGACAAGAAGCAGGCTGCGCTCCTGACGGTGATCGGAGGAGCCGCCCTCGCAATCGGTTCGTTCCTGCCCTGGGGCGAGATCTTCGGGATCAGCGCCAGCGGGATGGACGGCGGCGACGGTTGGTTCACCCTGATCGGTGGTGTCGTAGTGGCTGTTGCCGGATACATGGCATGGAGTGGAAAACCGCTTCCGATGTGGGTCGGCTGGGTCGGCTTGGTGGTCGGCGCCGGTGTGGCGATCATGAACTACTTCGACATCTCGGGGGTCGAGGGTCTGAGCGTCGGCATGGGCATGTGGCTCATGTTGGCGGGCTCGGTGCTCGGAATCGTCGGGCTGCTCATGGGCCGCAAGAAGGCCTGAGCGCAAGTCGTTCACAACGCGAGGAACGGTCCCCCCGCGGGGGCCGTTTCTCGCGTTATGGGAGGCCGCTGATACGCTCGCAGGAGGTGTGGAGATGAAACCAGCGAGAACATCACGCGTGCTGATCCTCGCCTTCGCGGTGATCACTGCCTGTGGTGGCAACGCCCCCGTTCTCAGCACGACAACCACGACCGCGGTGAACACCACGACTACCGAGGCGATAGTCATCCCCGCCTTCGTACCGGAGGAGTGCGTCAGCACGACAGTTATCCTTGGTCCTGGAACGACCCCTACCGTCGTCGAACCAGAGCCGCTCGCGCCCGATCAACAGATGGATGTCCTCGAGGGCGTGGACGATGCAGTGACCGATCACTACCTCTATCCCGACTTCAACGGCATCGACTGGGACGGCGGAGTCGCCGCGCTTGAGGCCGAGATCGTGAGCGGACTCGACGCGGCGGTGTTCTACGAGAGAGTTACCGATCTCATCGCCTCGCTCGGGGATGAACACTCGGATTTCGAGACACCGGCGGAGCGAGCAACGACCGAAGCCGAACTTGCCGCACACAACGATTACGTCGGGATTGGGATCCTGGCCCTTCCGTTCCCGGAGTTGGATGGGGTCAGCGTCCTGGCGGTGTTCCCCGACTCCGCGGCGGCGCATGCCGGTCTCGAACTACACGACAGCATCGTCGGCATCGATGGGATTCCGGTGAGCGATGACCCCGCCTCCAGTTTCACCCGGCTGCGCGGGCCTGAGTGCAGCCTGGTCGTGGTGACGGTGCGCACCCCCGGCGAAGAGGACCGCATTGTGAGCCTGGTCCGCTTCGGGGTCGAGGGTGGCATCCCGATCGACGCCCGGATCGTGCCGACGACCGACGGACGCATGATTGGCTACGTCCTCATCCCGACCCTCGCCGACGGATCGATCGACGATCAGGTCGCCACGGCTCTCGACGCGTTTGGCCCGCTCGACGGACTGATTCTCGACCTTCGGGAGAACCGGGGTGGGTCGAGCCACGTCCTCGACCCGCTCCTGGGGCTGTTCACCTCCGGCACGGTCGGAACCTATGTCAGCCGCGAGGGCGAGCGACCCCTCCAGATCTCCGGGACCACCGTGCAGAACAGCCAGACAGTCCCACTTGTCGTACTGATCGGCGACGACACCGAGAGTTACGCCGAGATCTTTGCGGGAACGCTGGCGGCTGCCGGTCGAGCAACCCTGATCGGCGAGACCACCGGGGGCAACGTCGAGACATTGCACGCGTACGACCTCCCTGCCGGCTCGAGAATCTGGCTCGCCAAGGAGCGGTTCTCTCCCACCTCCGACCCCACCGCCGATTGGGAACGCGACGGTGTCGTCCCCGACATCGTGGTCCCGTCTGACTGGCAGGACTTCACGTTCGACACCGACCCCGCGCTCGCACCAGCGCTTGAGGCGTTGAACAGCGATTGATGGTCGCCGAACGGCAAGAGGAGGCGTACCGATATACTCCCTGCGCCTTCGGGCTGGGTGAACGGTGGTCGGGTGTATCCTCGCTGGACCCCGCCCTCATCGTCCAGTGGCCCAGGACGCCGGCCTTTCAAGCCGGAAACACGGGTTCGAATCCCGTTGGGGGCACGCTGGGGGCGTGGTGAAGCTGGAGTTCACGCCGGCCTGTCAAGCCGGAGGTCGCGGGTTCGAGTCCCGTCGCCCCCGCCAAGCTTCGGGGTCAGGTAGCTCAGTTGGTAGAGCACCGGTCTGAAAAACCGGGGGTCGCCAGTTCGATCCTGGCCCTGACCAC
>JBBTKD010000025.1:8644-9940 GCA_038059105.1 Actinomycetota bacterium
GGAGGGGCGCCCGGTGGGCGCTCCTCCTCATGCGGGGAGGATCCCCTGCTCCTTGAGCCAGGGCACGGTGGCGGCGACCCCCGACTTCACGTCGTAGCGCGGCGCCCAGTCGAGCAGCCGCTGCGCCTTGTCCATGTGGTAGCGGACATTGCGGTTCATCATCCGGACGTTCTTGAAGAGGTGGTGCCCGTACGTCCCCTTCTTCTGGAACGGGATGATCACCGAGCCCAGCGTCGCCACCAGGTTGGCCGGGATGCCGAGCCAGGTCTCGTTGCCGACGAGCTTCCCGTAGGCCTGCACGTACTCCTTTACCGTCGGTGAGGGATCTATGGCGCAGTTGAACACCTCGCCAGCCGCAGCCGGGTGAGTGGCGCATGTCATCATCAGATCGATCAGGTCGTCGACGAAGACGACCGGCTGAGATCCCTTGCCGTTGCCGATCATGCGAATCGGACGGTGCATGGCTCGCCTCATGAAGGTTCCCGAGAAGTAGCGGCTTCCCGGACCGAACACCCCGGCAGGGCGGATTGCGGTTACGCCCATCCCCGTTTCGCCGCCGATGCGGCGGACGGCCGCCTCACCGGCCGCCTTCGACGCCGAGTACGCCTCCGGCTTCGGCGTGACCGGGCGGTCCTCGGTCACGTCACCCTTGACGTAGCCGTACACGGTGACGGAGGAGAGGTGAACGAAGCGGCGGACCCCAGCGGCGGCAGCGGCGCTCGCCACGACCTCGCTCCCGGTGTGGTTGACGCGGTGATAGGCGGCGACATCGTTGCCTTCGAGCACCGCAGCAGTGTGAAACACCACGTCGATCCCGTCGGTAGCGGCAGCCATGGCCGCTCTATCCGCGACGTCGGCCACGACGGGGTCGAATCCGCTACCGAGAGCGCGCAATCGCTGCTCGGACGCATCGAGGACACGGATCTCCTTGGCCCGCTCGCGAGCGAGGTCTGCGATGAGACGGGCTCCCACCAGGCC
The DNA here is from genome assembly GCA_038059105.1 of Actinomycetota bacterium. Taxonomy (GTDB): domain Bacteria; phylum Actinomycetota; class Acidimicrobiia; order Spongiisociales; family UBA11373; genus UBA11373. The sequence continues at coordinate 9,623 of JBBTKD010000025.1, forward strand.
CGCACCGGTTACGAGGATCCTTTGGCCCTCCAGGTGGTCCGCCATCCTGTACTCCTTTTGCGCTCTCAGGCGCGCGACATCAGGCTAGGTCACTCGTCACAGGCTGACGGGTTCGATCCGATCCGATTCGGGGATCGCCTTGTTGACTTCGGCGATCAGCGAGTTTAATTCTTCGACGCGCGCCTGCGCCACACTGCGATCCCCCATCGTGCGCAGAAACGGCAGGTCGTGGTTGACCATCCGGCGCACCTCGAGCGCGGCGTCTTCCGCCTTCATGTTCTCCACGTAGCGCCGTGCCCACCAATCGGGGTCGTACTG
>JBBTKD010000025.1:10040-23390 GCA_038059105.1 Actinomycetota bacterium
CTTCCGCCTTCATGTTCTCCACGTAGCGCCGTGCCCACCAATCGGGGTCGTACTGGCGGTCGAGATCCGGGAGGGGCTTGCCGGTTCCAGACAGATTGTCGAACTCGCCACGAGCGATCGCGTCGCGGATGCTGCGTTCTACCGGTCCGACGTACTCGCCCTCAGTTGACATAGGCGAGCGATTGGGCGTGCGCCCACCGCGACGCGGCCTCGGCGTAGTGCTCCCCTGCCACCTCATAGTCCTCTTCCTCGAGGGCGTCGAGGCTGGCGGCCACATCGGCAGCCGACTCATCGATGGCAAGGTCGGCGGAGTTGAAGAGCCCGGCAACGCCGCCGTAGTCCAACTCCAGCAGGGCTTCGCTGGGGAACCCGTCGACCCAGGCGAGCAGTTCGGACACCTGATCGACCACCGACTCGTCGAACCCGGCACCGTCGAGCACCTCGACGGCACGCCGCAGTCTGCGGACGGCATTTCGCACGCGGGTGCGGTACCGGATCGTCGGCGATCCGCCGTCTTCGGTGAGGATCCGCTCGGTGGGGTCGAAGGCGGCGAACCAGCGCAGCGGCACCGCAAAGGCACTGGTGAGGATGTGGCTCCGCGCACCCGGTGACCGATCCTGAATACGTCGGAGTTCTCGAGCGGCGCGTTCGGCGGCCGCATCGGGGACGAGCATGGATGCGGTCGGACCGCGGTAGGCGTTATGGAACGCAAGCAGTCCCTCGAGCACGCGCAGTCGGGCATTGCGGGGACACACGAAGCGCCGGCCGTCGTACTGGATGATGAAGGCGTCGTCGCGCATCGACTCCTCCCAAACCCCGTAGACGCCGCTGACGAGAACGCGACTTGAGAACCCGGACTTCGTGACCGGAGGAACCGGGTCGGCGACACGGTCGACGGGGAGGTACACCCGCAAATAGGCGGCAAGTGCCATGGGCCGATGGTACCGAAGAGTGCGTTCTGCGAGTCTGCTCTCGATGGCAGAAGCGCCCAGGTCGGAGAAAGGTCCCCGGGGCTACACTCGCGGGGTCTCAACTTTGACCCAAGAAGGAGCCGCCGTGGGTGTTTTCGACGCGCTCGGTGATCGCGGACACGAGGAGGTGGTATTCGGCTCTGATCCCGTGTCCGGCCTCAAGTCGATCATCGCCATCCACTCCACCGCTCTCGGTCCCGCCCTCGGCGGGACCCGCTTTTTTCCCTATGCCTCGGAGGCGGAAGCCCTCGAAGACGTCCTGCGTCTCTCCGGTGCGATGTCGCTCAAGGCAGCCGCAGCGGGGCTCGACCTCGGCGGTGGCAAGGCGATCATCATTGGTGACTCGCGCAAGATGAAGTCGGAGCGTCTGTGGCGCGCCTACGGGCGCGTCGTCGACTCCCTCCAGGGTCGCTACATCACCGCTGAGGACGTCGGCACCGACGCCTACGACATGGAACTCATTCGCCGCGAGACTCGCTGGGTCGTGGGTGTCCCGGTCGAAGAGGGTGGCTCCGGTGATCCCTCGCCGGCGACGGCGCGCGGCTTGATGGCCGCAACTCGCGCCGTCTTCAAGTTTCTCGACAGAGAGGACCTCTCCGGCCGGCACATGACCGTGCTCGGCGTCGGAAAGGTGGGTTCGGATCTGGTGCGCCGCTTCCTCGAGGCGGGCGGCAAGGTGACGATCGCCGACGTGTATCCGCCCGCCATCGAGAAGCTCACCCAGCGGTTCCCCGCCGTCAACGTCGTGTCGTGCGAGGACATCTACGACGTGAAGGCCGACATCTTCGCTCCATGCTCGCTGGGTGGCGTTCTGACCGAAGAGACCATCCCCCGCTTGCGCTGCACGGCAATCGTGGGTTCGGCCAACAACCAACTGGCAGACAACGAGGGCGCCGAGCGGATCGCCGAGCGCGACATCCTGTACGCACCCGACTTCGTGGTCAACGCTGGCGGCCTGATCAACGTCAGCGAAGAACTGCGTGGCTACACCGTGGACCGCGCCGCGGGGCGCATCGACAAGATCTACGACAACACGATGCGGGTGCTCGAGTGGTCGCGTGAGCGCCGGGTGACGCCAAACCGGGCTGCCATCGATCTCGCACAACAGCGCATCGAGGAGATCGGCAACTTGCGTCTGTTCCGTCGCGGCGGCGACGACAGAAACTAAGGAGACTCGCGTGGCGATCGGGATCGACCCGATACACAATCATCTGTCGCTCGGCATCAGTGATGACTCGCTGCTGCACATGTACCGCACGATGGTGCTCGGGCGTCGCGTCGACGACCGAATGTGGGCGCTCAATCGGCAAGGCCGAGCCCCGTTCGTCGTGTCGTCTTCTGGCCACGAGGCGGCACAGGTGGGAACCGCGCTCGCACTAGACCGGCGCCATGACTGGGCGCTTCCCTACTACCGCGATGTCGCCGCGGCGCTCGCCCTGGGGATGACCGCCGAGGAGATCTTCCTCGGCGTGTTCTCCAAGGCTGCCGATCCCAACAGCGGCGGACGGCAGATGCCCAACCATTGGTCGCACCCCGGGCTGCGGATCTTCAGCCACTCGTCAGTGATCGCTACTCAGTACCCGCACGCTGCGGGAATCGCCAAGGAGCTCCAGCGCAACGGCAATCCCGGCGTGGTGATGGTGTGGGGCGGCGAGGGCTCGACCTCCGAGGGCGACTTCCATGAGGCTCTCAACTTCGCCGCCATCCACAAGCTCCCCGTGGTCTTCGTCATCGAGAACAACCAGTACGCCATCTCAGTGCCGGTTGCAGAAGAAGTTGCGGGAGACCTTGCTGCCCGCGCCAGGGGATACGGCATCCCCTCGGAGTCGATCGACGGCAACGATGTCCTCGAAGTGTTCCGTGCAGCCTCGGAAGCCGTGGGTAGGGCGCGGGCAGGAGAAGGACCTTCGTTCATCGAGGCCCGCACCTATCGCCACTACGCCCACACCTCGGACGACGACGACAAGTTGTACCGCTCCGCAGCCGAGGTCGAGATGTGGCTCAAGCGCGACCCGATCGGCATCCTCAAGCAGTACCTCGTCGAGAGCCGCCTCCTCGATGACGCGCTCGAGACCCGGATCGACGAGGAGGTCACCGCAGAGGTGAGCGCCGCTGTCGAGCGCGCCGAGAAGGCCCCTGACCCCACCGATCCGATGGCCTTCGTCTACGCCAACCCGATCGTTCCGAATGATCCAGCCCGGACACAAGAATCAATACCCACGGGCGAGGAGAAGAACCTCATCACCGCCCTCAATGGGACGTTGCACGAGATCCTCGCCGCCGACGAGCGGGCAACCGTCTTCGGTGAGGATGTCGCCGATCCCAAGGGTGGCGTGTTCAAGACGACCGTGGGCCTCACCAAGGCGTTTGGCAACAACCGGTCGTTCAACATGCCGCTCGCCGAGTCGCTGATCGTTGGCACTGCGGTGGGGATCGCCGCCGCTGGCGGTCGCCCCCTCGCCGAGATCCAGTTCGCCGACTTCATCCACCCGGCGTTTGACCAGATCGTGTCCGAGGTCGCTCGACTTCACTACCGCACCGCCGGAGGCTGGGGTTGTCCGATCGTGATCCGGGTGCCGTACGGCGGCGGCATCCGCGGGGCGCTCTATCACAGCCAGTCGATCGAGGCGTTCTACACCCACATTCCCGGGCTCAAGGTCGTCGTGCCTTCGACACCCGCTGATGCAAAAGGTCTCCTCTGGTCGGCATTCGAGGATCCCGATCCGGTGATGTTCCTCGAACCGAAGAAGCTGTACCGGTTGGCAAAGGGTCCGGTTCCGGCGGGAACGCATCGCGTACCCATCGGCAAGGCGGCGCTGCGCCGCGCCGGGCGCGACGTCACGATCATCGCCTACGGAACCATGGCGCACTATGCGGTCGAAGCCGCCGAGATCCTCGCCGCCGAAGGGATAGAGGCAGAGGTGCTCGACCTGCGCTCGCTCAAGCCCCTCGACTGGCCCTCCATCGAAGCCGCGGTACAGCGCACTTCCAAGGTGCTCATCGTCTACGAGGACAACGAGTTCGGCGGCTTTGGTGCCGAGGTGTCCGCGCAGATCACCGAGAAGGCCTTCGAGTGGCTCGACGCCCCGGTGCGCCGCTACGCCAGCCCCGACGTGCCGTCGTTCCCCTTCTCAGGCAACCTCGAAGACCTGCTGATGCCGAACGTGGCGGGGATCGTGAGTCGGGCGAGGGACCTGGCGCAGTACTGAGAAAGTCTTCAGTCCTCAGTCATCAGTCTTCAGTCAGAGCAGTCGCGTCCGACGCTATCTGGCTGATGACTGATGACTGGAGACTCGGGGAGGCGATAGCCTCCACGGTCGTGCTCATCCGCCCAGCTCGTCACAACGACATTCCACTGATCGCGTCCTGGACTCAGCACACCTTCGACTGGGGTGACTACGTCGCCGAGTGGCTCCCCAAGTGGCTGGAGAATCCGGCGGTGCGGGTGATGGTCGCCGAGGAGGACGGGGCTGTCATCGCCACCGTGACCGGGACCATGGTTTCCCCGACCGAAGCGTGGGCGCAGGGGATTCGGGTACACCCCGACCATCGCCGCAAGGGCATCGCGACGGCAGTCAGCTCCGAGTTGTGGAATTGGGCCCGGGAGCGGGGCGCGGCAGTGGTTCGGCTCGCCATCGACTCCACCAACACCGCCTCACAGGCCCAGGCAGGTTCCATGGGATTTCGCAAACTGTGCGACTGGCGGCGCGGTGAGCGCGTCATCGGCGAAGGATCGCCAGTGCCCGAAGGAAATGGCGGTCGTAGGGTCCCCCCACCGGAGCGATTGGACACCGCGCACTCCGCCGAGGCCGAGCCCGCCTACCTCTCGTGGTCGACCGGCGAACTCGCTCGGGCGGCGCGTGGACTTTTCCCGGTCGGCTGGATCTGGAGACGCATGACGACCCCCGAGCCGTTGCTGCTCGCCGCCCGTAATCGCGACCTGTACGAGGGACGCCCGGGGTGGGCCATCGCTGAGGTCGACCAAGATGCGCTGCTCGTGCATTGGATGGAGACCACCGAAGACGATGCCCATGCCATGGCACTCGCGCTCGTCGACCTCGCCGCCGAAGCCGCTGTCGCCAAGATGAAGATCTGGGTGCCCACAGTCGATTGGCTGGAGGCAGCGTTCATCCGACTCGGCTTCGACTTCCACACCGCAGGAGTGTGGGCGCTCGCGTTGTAGAGGCTTGGCAACGGAACACGGACAACGGTGGGGCCTACGAACTCGCCGGTGACTCGCCGCCGCGCTCCAAGCCCGCGAGTTGTTCGTAGTAGCGGCGGCGTTCGTCGATGTCTTCTTGCGCCAGCTTCATCAGCTCGGCGGATCGCTCGGGATCGGATCCGGAGGGCATCGTGAATCGATCCTCGGTCGCGGCAAAGTCCTTGAACGGCATCGACGGTGCGCGTGAGTCCAGCGTGAACGGGTGATGTTCGCTGGCAGCCAGGCGCGGGTCGAACCGGTACAGCGGCCAGAATCCGGTTGCGGCGGCGTCCTTCTGGTGCGCCATCATCTTGCCGAGGTCGAACCCGTGGGCAATACACGGGCTATACGCGATCACCAGCGACGGACCCGGGTACGACTCGGCCTCGGCGAGCGCCTTCACCGTTTGGGTCATGTTCGCCCCCATGGCGATTTGCGCCACGTACACGTTGCCGTACGCCATGGCGATCATCCCCAAGTCCTTCTTGCCGGTCGTCTTGCCCGAGGCAGCGAACCTGGCGACAGCCCCGCGCGGTGTGGACTTGGAGGCCTGGCCGCCGGTATTCGAATACACCTCGGTGTCGAGCACGAGGATGTTCACGTCGCTGCCCGCAGCGAGCACGTGGTCAAGCCCGCCGAACCCGATGTCATAAGCCCACCCGTCACCCCCGACGATCCATACACTCTTGCGAACGAGGGCATCGAGCAGCGGAAGCGCCGCCTTTGCCGCAGCGGATGACTCGGCCTCGAGGCGATCACGAGCGGCAGCGACCCGGATGCGCTGATCGAAGATGCCTGCCTCCGTGGCGTGATCGGCGGTGACGAGACCGTCGACGAGTTCGGTACCGATCACATGTCGCAGGTCGCCGATGGCGCGAACCGCGGCGCGATGACGGGCGTCGGCGCCGAGCCGCAGCCCGAGACCGAACTCGGCGTTGTCCTCGAACAGTGAGTTGGACCACGCCGGACCGCGCCCGGCAGCGTCGACCGTCCATGGGGTCGTCGGAAGGTTCCCGCCGAAGATCGACGAACACCCGGTGGCGTTGGCGACGACGAGTCGATCGCCGAACAGCTGAGAGAGAAGCTTGAGATACGGAGTTTCACCGCAGCCGGCGCACGCACTGCTGAACTCGAACAACGGCCGCAACGCTTGCGATCCCTTGAGGGTGGCCACCGCTACCTCGCGTCGGTCGATCGGAGGAAGGTCGAGAAAGAACTCGAATCTCTCTCGTTCGCTCTCGAGAATGGGCTGTTTCGGCAACATGTCGAGCGCCTTGTGGTTTGGCAGCTCCTTACTTCGCGCCGGGCACACCTCCACGCACACCGAACATCCGGTGCAGTCATCGGGGGCCACCTGAATCACGAGGCGTTTGTCCGGGAAGTCCTTGCCGATCGTTGCGCGATGCAGGAAGCCTTCCGGAGTGCCAGCGAGAACAGACTCGTCCACGTAGGCGATGCGAATCGCGGCATGCGGGCACACCAGTGCGCATCGTCCGCAGTCGATGCAGAGGTTGGCATCCCAGACCGGAATCTCATCGGCGATCGATCGCTTCTCCCAGCGGGCGGTGTCGGTGGGGAAGGTGCCGTCAGCGGGCATGGCGCTCACCGGCAGCAGGTCACCCCGTCCCGCGATGATCTCCCCGGTCACCGCTCTGACGAACACGGGTGCGTTGCCGGCGATGGAACGACGCGTGTGCACCATCCCGTTCGCGTGTTCCGGCACGGGAATCTCGAAGAGCGCGCGTCGCGAGTTGTCAACGGCTTGATAATTACGTGCGAGCACCGCGTCGCCGCGTTTTCCGTAGGTCTTGCGGATCGAGTCCTTGACCGCGGCGATCGCTTCGTCGGGGGGAAGAAGTCCACTGAGGGCAAAAAAGCAAGTCTGCAGCACCGTGTTGACCCGGCCACCGAGGCCCGCGGTCTTGGCCACCGCATCGGCGTCGATGCCGAACACCTTCATGTGGAGATCGATGATCTGCTGCTGCACCTCCACCGGGATGTGGCTCCACGTTGCGTCCCCGTATGGGGTGTTGAGGAGCAAGGTTGCGCCGACGGCGGCACGTGAGAGAAGATCGGTGTTGGACAGAAGCCCGAACTGGTGGCAGCCGATAAACCCTGCCTGGTCGACGAGGTAGGTCGAACGAATCGGCACCGGCGAAAAACGCAGATGGGATACCGTGGTCGAACCCGCCTTCTTCGAGTCGTAGACAAAGTACCCCTGCACGTACTGAGCGGTGTGTTCCCCGATGATCTTCACGGTGTTCTTGTTGGCGCCGACCGTTCCGTCGCTTCCCAGTCCGAAGAACAGGGCCCCGATCACCCCTGGGGGTTCGGCACGAAAGCCGGAGTCGACGTCAAGGGAGAGGCCGGTGACGTCGTCGACGATCCCCACCGTAAAGCGGGGACGAGGGCGTTCCTTGGCGGCCTCGTCGAAGACCGCCTTGGCCATCGCCGCGGTGAACTCCTTGGAGGACAACCCATACCGCCCGCCGATCACCCGCGGCATCGGCCGGGCGTCGGCGGCGGCGTCGGCGAGCACGGTCACGACGTCCTGGAAGAGCGGCTCACCCGACGCCCCCGGTTCCTTGGTGCGGTCGAGCACCGCCACCACCCGGGCGCTGCGTGGAAGTGTGGCCAGGAACGTCTCCGCCGAAAACGGCCGGTAGAGCCTGACCGTGACGACCCCCACCCTCTCGCCGCGTTCGACCAGCACGTCGACGGTCTCCTCGACCGCCCCGACCGCAGACCCCATCACCACGATCACCCGTTCAGCCTGTGGATGACCGTGGTAGTCGAACAACCGGTAGCAACGCCCCACCCGCGCCTCGAGTCGCTCCATCACCCGCGTCACGATCCCGGGCACGGCGCTATAGAACGGATTGGACGCCTCTCGCCCCTGGAAGAAGACATCCGGGTTCTGCGCGGTGCCCCGCAACACCGGATGCTCCGGGTCGAGGGCACGGCCGCGATGCGCGGCGATGGCGGTGGCACCGACCATCGCCAGCAGGTCGTCGTCGGTGAAGCGCTCGATCTTGGCGACTTCGTGCGAGGTACGGAACCCGTCAAAGAAGTGGAGAAACGGGATGCGCGACTCCAGGGTGGCGGCGTGCGCCACCAGCGCCAGGTCCTGTGCTTCCTGCACGCTCGCCGATGCGAGCATGGCGAAGCCGGTGGTGCGCGCGGTCATCACGTCGCTGTGATCGCCGAAGATCGAAAGGGCGTGGGTGGCCACGGTGCGAGCCGCCACGTGGATCACCCCGGCGGTGAGCTCGCCGGCGATCTTGAACATGTTGGGCAGCATCAACAGCAGTCCCTGCGACGCGGTGAAGGTCGTGGTCAGAGCACCGGATTGGAGCGCCCCGTGCAGGGTGCCGGCGGCACCCGCTTCGCTCTGCATCTCGATGACGGTGGGGACATCACCCCACACGTTGGGGTTTCCCGCCGACGACCAGGCGTCGGCAAGCTCGCCCATGGGCGAGGCCGGGGTGATCGGATAGATGGCCACCACCTCGCTGAGGCGGTGCGCCACATACGCGGCAGCTTCATTGCCGTCGACCGTAACCACGGGTCGAATCACGAGAACCCCCTCCGTGCCTGTCTCTTCCGGGACAGCATCCGTCGGGCTGACGGGGAGCGATAGGGCCGGATGCCAGGAGGACGGATGCCGGATACCGGATGCCGGATGGCAGATGGCAGATGGCAGATCGCAGATGGCAGATCGCAGATCGCAGATTTCAGTCTGACGCCTGGTGCCTGGTGCCTGGTGCCTGAATCGAAAGGACCGCGATCCCCAAGCCGATCAGGAGGATCCCGCCCACGGTGCTGAGGCGGGCGGGCTCGTCGAGGAGGGCAATTCCGAGCACCGCGGCAGTGAGCGGTTCGGCGAGTGTCAGGGTTGCTGCCGCCGCAACCGGCGTCGCCCCCAGTCCTCGGGAGAAGAACACGTACGACAGCGCGGTGGCGATCACCCCGAGCCACACCGCGGTGAGGAAGCCGTGGCCGGTCGTAAGCCAGGAGGTGTCGCCGATGACGGCGAACGGCGACAGCAGGATCGCGGCGCTGGCGAAGACCACTCCGGCCACAAACACCGGTGGATGCGCCTCGAACAACGCCTTGGCCGCGACCAAGTAGACCGCCCACGCCATGCCGGCGCCGAAGGCGAGGGCGAGTCCCGCCCCGTCGACGCCCGCGGCTTGGCCTCCGGACACGAGGAGGATCGCTCCGGCGACTGCAGCCACCGTGGCCACCACCCAACGGCGCCCGGGGCGCTCCCGGCGCACCGCCCAGGCGAGCAATCCCGCGAGGATCGGACCGCTGCCGATCGTGACGATCGTTCCGATCGCAACACCCGTCCGTTCCAGTCCCATGAAGAACAACGGCTGCGACCCCGCCATCGCGGCGATTCCCAGAACGAGCGGCCACCCGACGAGGTTGCGCAGCGGAACGGTCTCGCGGCGCAAGACTGCGTAAACGAGGAGCAGCGCGCCACCCGTCATCCGCACGAGAGCAACCACCTCGGATGTGATGCCATCGGGACCGAGTGCCTGAGCCGTACCGGTGGTGCCCCACAGCGTTGCGGCAATGAGCACGAGCATGGGTCCTCGGCGAGTGTGCTGTGGCATCCGGCGAGGCTAGGCACACCGCGCGTCGAGCCGAAACGCCGGACTACCGTCGACCTCGATGAAGACACTCGCACGCACCCTGATCACCGTCGTCGCGGTGTCGATCGCGGTGCGGCTGGTGGGGCGGGAGATGGCGAAGCGGTTTCAGGGTGATACCCATCCCGACAACGACACCTTCCGGGTAATGGCCTTTCTCGGCGGCTCGTCGATCTCCAGTCATGCCCTTTCGCTGCGATCGATTCAGGCCAAGGTGCGCGCCGGCGGTATCGACCTCGACCTGACCGGGGCCACGCTGTCACCCGAAGGCGCCCACCTCGACATCGACGTGATGGCCGGCGGCATGGAAGTGACCGTCCCCGTCGGGTGGAGGGTCTACGTCGTGCAGCAGGTGGAGAAGGGCGAGGTGGAGGTGGACGTCACCGATCCCGCAACGCTTCCCACCGACGCCCCGGTCCTCACCGTGCAGGCCGAGGTGCGAGCCGGCGGGGTCACCATCAAGGCCCGACCGCGAGTGCTGGCCTAAAGCGGGCTGGTCACACCAGACCAATCGCCTCCGCGTAGATCTCAATCGGATGGGCGATGCGGAATCCGTTCCCAAGGTGGGTGCGCAACTGGATCTCACAGCCCGGGTTTGCCGACGCAACCAGGGTGGTCCCGGTGAGTCGCACCTGGGCGGCTTTCATCGCGCCGAGTTGGCTGGACGTGTCGGGATGGGCAACGGAGTACAAGCCGGCGGCGCCGCAACACAACCCATCTGGGTCGAGGTCGACCGGTCCAAATCCGGCGGCGCGCAAGATGCTCCGCGGTTCAGCGGTGATGTGCTGGGCATGTCGGTGGTGGCACGGATCCTGCATGGCGACGCGTTCACCGGTGGGTGTTCGCTGCGGGAGCCTCCCCTCGGCGAGGAGGCGGGACACGACGACGACGACGTCCTCTGTCTTTGGCCCGACTCCGTGAGCGCCGAGATGGGCACTGCATCCGGCGGCATCGACCACGACGAGGTCGACCCCGGCAAAGGCGGCGCGGTTGGTCTCGGCCATCCGTTCCGCATCGGCAGCGCGACCTTCGTGCGCGGCGAGCGCCCCGCAACACGTCTGACCCGCGGGGACGACCACGCGGTATCCACCGGTGGTGAGGACCGCGATCACCGCCCGATGCACCGCCCCGAACCACGGATCCATCACACAACCGGCGAGTAGACCAGCCGTGCCGACGGGCACACCAGTCGGTTCGTGAACCGTGCCAAGTACGGAGTTCGAACGCATCGGCAACCGGCGCAGACCGCGCATCCCATTTCGAAGTCGTCCCGGCAACCAATGACGGGCACCGATCCGCTGCCCGATCGCGGCGAACGAAGTGGCAACGTGCACCAGTCGCTTGCGGGCGATCCAGCGCCCAGCGACTCGGCGGCGGAATCGTGATCGTGGGAGGACCGCAGCCACCTCTGCTCGCGCCCCCTCCATGGCGCGCCCGAAGGGCACGAGAGACGGACACGCCGCCTCGCAGGCCCGGCACTGCAGACAGAACTCCATCACCTCGGCCACGGATGGGTCAAGCGGCATCTCACCCGTGGCGACGGCGGCCATGGCATTGAGCCGTCCGCGGGGTGATGCGGTCTCGTCACCGGTGAGGCGAAAGGTTGGGCAGTGTGGAAGACACAACCCGCACTCGACACAGGCGTGCAACTCGGCCTCGGTTGGTGCCCACGGAGTCGACCACGGCATCACACACCCCCGGGGAGCCGGCCCGGCACCATCACACCGAGCGGATCGAATGCGGACTTGATACGTCGCTGCAATACGAGCGTTTCCGGCGGCTTCCCCCACGGATCGAGCGAGAACCCGACCGGTGCCGCGGTGACGACGACGGCTCCGGACACCGACTCTGCCCAGGACCGCCATTCGGACACGGCGTCCTCGGTGAACGATCCGGCGACCAGCACCTCGCCGACTCCGTGGGCGGCGACGAACTCGCCCGAAGCCGATACACGGCGCACCGCGTCAGTCATGAGTGCTGGCGAAACTCGCAGAGTGATGGCGACGGTGCCTTCCGGCCGCTGCGGCCAATGGAGACCGGGGCTCGCCGCACCGCCCAGGGCGATCGACTGCGCCTCCACCTCGGCCGCGGTCCCCGCCAGATACACCGAGACTCCATCACGAGTCTGCAGAACCGCCAACGGGCGGTAGGCCAGGGCGAGGGCGCGTTCCACGTCGTCCACGGCGACGGTTGCGGCCGTCGCTCCCTGCGGCCACAGCTTGATGCACATCCGGGTGACCATCCCAAGCGACCCGAGCGAGCCGGTGAACAGCCGCGGCAAGTCGTATCCGGTGACGTTCTTCACCACCTGCCCTCCGCCGCGGATCACCCGGCCGTCGCCGGTGGCGACAATCACCTCGAGGAGACGATCGCGGGTCGGTCCATACCGGAGCCGGCGCCATCCCGATGCGCCGGCGGCGACCACACCGCCGACCGTGGCGGCTCCGGGATTCTCGGGAAGGACCGCGGTCTGCCCACGCTCAGCCAGAACCGCCTCGAGTTCCACAACCGGCACCCCCGCGCCCACGACCACGGTGAGATCGTCGGGTCGAAAATCGATGCCGGTGAGATTCCGGGTGGAAACCACGATGTCGGGCTCATACGGCGGACCGACCTGATGGGTGCCTCCGCCCCACGGGACGACCGACATGCTGTGCTCGGAAGCAAAGTCGAGGATTGCTGCAGCGTCCTCGGCGGTGGTTGGGGCAAAGGTGAACTGCGCCTGTGGTGCTCCCGGCACCTCTGCGGCAAACTTCCCGAACAGTCGGGCGACGGTGGTGCTCAGCGCGGTCACACCCGGGTGCCCTCCGGGATGGCGACGCGCCCTGCGGGCGCGCACCAATGGGTCGCCGGGGTCATCAGGTGTCGGCCCCAGTCTGGGCCGACACCTGATCGGGGGGCGACCCTATTGCTACGCGCCCGAAATCAAAACACCGCGAACCTGCGGGGAGCATCGATCCCGGGTTGAACCGACGGTCGGGATCGAAGGCCTCGCGCAGTCTCGCCTGAGCATCGAGATCGATGGGGGAGAACGACAACGGCATCAGGTCGCGCTTCTCCAACCCGATGCCATGTTCCCCGGAGAGCGCACCACCCACCCCCAGAGCAAGACGAACGACTTCTCCGGCGGCCTCCATCACGCGGCGTTTTTGATCGGGAACCGATGCGTCGTACACAAACTTGGGATGCAGGTTGCCGTCACCGGCATGGATCGTGTTGAGGACGAGAAGGTCGTAGCGACGGGCGATCTCGTAGATCGCCTCCAACACCTCCACCAGACGGGTACGCGGTACCACGACGTCATGGAGGTAATAGTCGGGGGCGATCTGAGCGATGGCGCCGAAGGCGGACTTTCGCGCCTTCCACAAGAGTTCCCGCTCTGTCTCATCTGCGGCAACGCGCACGTCGAACGCACCATGACGCTTGGCGGTGGCGATGATCAGATCGGCCTCGGCTGCGATACCGGCCGGATGACCGTCGACCTCGGCGAGGAGCACCGCGGCGGCGTCCACGGGCAGGC
>JBBTKD010000025.1:23490-26473 GCA_038059105.1 Actinomycetota bacterium
GCCGGATGACCGTCGACCTCGGCGAGGAGCACCGCGGCGGCGTCCACGGGCAGGCCGGCGTGGACGAAGTTCTCCACGGCGCGGATCAGCGGCCGATCCATCATCTCCAGCGCCGCAGGCACCACACCGGCGGCGATCACATCCGACACCGTTGCGGCTGCGCCCGCCACCTCGGGGAAACCGAACAGCATCGTGCGCACCGCCGGAGGAATCGGAAGCAGGCGCACCAGTACTCGAGTGATCATCCCGAGCGTTCCCTCTGAACCCACCACCACACCGCGCACGTCGAGACCGGTGGGGTCGGGAGCGGGACCGCCGGCGATCTGAATCACTCCATCGCCGTCTACGAACTCGACGGCGACCACGTGGCACACCGTGGTCCCCTCCGCCAGGCAATGCGGTCCGCCGCTGTTGTTGGCGACGTTGCCCCCGATCGTGCACGCCGCCTGCGATGAGGGGTCGGGGGCGAAACGGAGTCCGAGGGAAGCGGTGTGTCTCGAGAGGTCGAGGTTGATCACCCCCGGACCCACCCACGCGGTGCGATTGGCGGCGTCGACCTCGATGTGGTTCATCCTCATCGTGACGATCAGCACCGCGGGATCTGCTGGCACGGCTCCACCGGCGAGTCCGGTACCCGCACCGCGGGCGACGATCGGCAATCCGTGGCGTTTTGCCACCGCGATCACCGCCGCCACTCCAGCGGCGTCCTCGGGGAACGTCACCGCGCTCACCTCACCCCGGGTGACCCCGGCGTCCTTGGAGAAGAGCCGCAGGTCGAGGGGGCCTGCCTTGACCGCGTCCGCTCCGACAGCGGCGATGAGATCCGAGACGAGGCTGGATACCGGCATCGCACCGAGCCTACCGACGGTGTACCGCGATACCCCGGGTCGACCGTATCGTGGGACCCTTCACTGAGGGGATTCCATGAGCGACAAGTTCACCGCTGGTCTGGCTGCGACGCTCGGCGTGCTCGTGGCGATCGGACTCGTGCTCCTGATCATGGTGATGAGCGACGACGGCAACGCACCGCTGACGGCGGCCACCACCAGCAGCACCACCGTCGCCACGACCACGACGGCCGCAACCACCACCACGGCTGCCACCACTACGACCGAGGCGGCAACCACGACCGCAGCACCAACCACGACAGAAGCGCCGTTCGCCGGTGACCTCTCCGACAAGACATGTGAAACCGGTGGATTCCCCGCGGCGGGAACCATCACCGGCGTCCGCTTCGCACAGCACGAGAACTTCACCCGGGTCGTATTCGACTTCGACGGTGAGGTGCCGGCGTGCATCGTCACCCAGCAGGATCCGAGTTCGATCTCGGTGCTGGTCTGGGCCGTTGCCGGTGATCCCCCCTACGCCCCTGGACTCTTCGACGAGACCGGCACGCTGGTCGTGGGAACCGTGGGTGTCGTTGCCGTTTCCGATGCCGGAGCAGGCGGAGGTTCCGGCGAGTGGGCATTCACCATCACGACGGTCTCCCCCGATCGCCCGTTCTCGATCTTCAACCTCGGAGATCCGTCGCGGGTCGTGATCGATATTGGCGACTGAGGCCAAAGTCGTCAGTCTTCAGTCATCAGTCATCAGTAAGAGCCACGCGACCACCCCTCTCGCGAGTCTGGCTGAAGACTGAGGACTGAGGACTGAGGACTACGGACAGGACTGAAGACTTCATTTCCCGCGACTACCGTTCCCGCGCTATGTCCGGACTCGAGATCCGACTGCTCGGCGGATTCGAACTGGCACGGGAGGGGCGGACGCTCGAGCAGCTTCCCCTCCGCGCCGCCCGCTCGTTGTTCGCCTATCTGGTGCTCAACCGGGAGCGTCCCCATACCCGCGACCTTCTTGCGGGAACCTTCTGGCCTGAGTTCGACGACTCGCGGGCGCGTCGCCGTCTCAGCCAGGCCTTGTGGCAGGTCCGAACGACGATCGGCGACGAGGATGGCGAGCGGTACCTCGTCGGTGGACCGGACACGGTTCGGTTCAACCCGGAAGCAGAGTTCTGGTTGGACGTCGAGGAGTTCGAGCGCGCACTCGAAGGCGACGACATTGTTCATGCTGTCGACGTCTATCGCGGCGACCTGCTCGCGGGCTTCTACGACGACTGGCTCTTCATCGACCAGGACCGGTTGCGCAGTCGATTCCTCCAGGCGTTGGAGCGCCTCACCGACGGTGAACTCGCACGCGGAGATCTCGAAGGAGCTCTCGTCCATGCCCGGCGTCTCGCCGCCGAGGACGAATTCGATGAGGACGCTCATCGACGGGTGATGCGCATCGCCGTCCTTCTCGGGCGACACAACGAAGCCCTCCGGCAATTCGAGGAGTGTCGACGCATCCTTTCTGAGGAACTGGGCAGCCAGCCATCACCGGAGACCATCGCTCTCTACGAGGCGACGTTGGCGGATCGCGATTCCGGCACACGGATTCTTCCGCCGCGTGAGGACACTCCCCTCTTTGAGGATTCCACTCGCGCTCCGTTCGTCGGTCGCGAGCCCGAACGAGCCCAGTTCGCGCAACGACTCGATGACACCCTGGACGGCAGGGGCGGCGTGGTGCTCATCGAGGGCGAGGCCGGTGTGGGTAAGACCCGTCTCCTCGCCGAGGTGGTCGCTGATGCACGGTGGCGCGGCATGGATGTCCTGTGGGGTCGATCGACCCCGAGTGGCGGACGGCCGTTCGCCCCGCTCGCCGAAGCGCTTGAGGGGATCGCCGGACTCCGTGCCCGCCAGGTTGCGGGAAAGATCGACCCGGCGTGGCAGTCGGTGCTGGCGCCGCTGGCACCCGCTCTCGCCGGTGACGCCCCGCCCGCTCCGGCGCCCGTGCACCGGTCTGACGAGCAGGCCCGGATGCGCGAGGCGATCGCTACGGCGTTTCGCAGCGTCGCCTCATTCGCTCCAACCCTCGTGGTTCTCGAAGACGCTCATTGGGCAGATGACGACACGATCCAGGCGCTCGCCCAACTGGTCGGACAGATCGA
>JBBTKD010000026.1:0-3637 GCA_038059105.1 Actinomycetota bacterium
GCGGTGATGGCTGGTCTCCCTCGAAACCATGCCACGAAGTCCCGCACAGTTGAGGGGGCGCGCGGTCCGAGGATTGGGGTTGCTGCGGCATCCTCGGTTGCGGTTTGGGCAGGTGTCACCGCGGCCGGGACGGCGGCGGTCTTGACGGCTTGCTTGCCAGCCGCTCCGATTAACCGCTTGGTCAACTTCAACTTTCCTCTGAGGATCTCTGCGGCGGCAAACTCCTTGCCGTGATCGCGGAGATCAGCGTTGAGATTGTCCTGGAATTCCTTGAGTTTCGCTTCGGGTACCAATGGGTTCTCGGTGGTGATGGTGACGTTGCCGTCGACCACGGCGACATTCACTGTCATCCCGATCATTCCCCAGCCGGCGGTGATGTTGACCGAACCGCCCGGGCCCGGCTCGAAGGTGACATCGGGAGCACCCTCGGGGATCATCGGACCCCGGGGTTTCGGCAGCCAGTCGGCTTTCCCCGCGGCGATCTCGACTTGATCGACCTTGCACTGGGCAAAGTCCACGAGCTCCTGGGGCATCCCCCTGGGCAGCTTGGTTCGCGGTTCCGGCATGCGGCCCCCTGACTGGCGTGCGACGAGTATATGGACGGGCTCCCGTCGTCGTTGGCCTGACCTCGTTAGGGTCTCCTCCCCATGGATCTCTCTCTCCCCGATCGGTTGCTGAGGGAGTTCTCCGCTCGGCTCGATGCCGACGCCGAGGCTCGTTTGGCATTTCCCGGTGAATCCGGAGATCGCCAGCCCGTACACACGATGTACGGCGGTGCGCAGATCTTCCGGTCCGATTCGGCGTCGCGGCTCGGCGAGACCGCATTGAAGGCGCTCGAGACATACGCCCCCGACGCGGCGACGCTGGCGATTGCCCTGGGGCGTTCTGCCTCGGATCCGATTATTGCGCGGCTGTATCCGCGGGTCGTCGAGAAGCTGCATCGCGAGCCTGTCGAGGACTTCCGCATCGACTTCGAGGATGGATTCGGGGTTCGTCCCGACCCCGACGAGGATCGCGCCGCGCTGGAGGCAGCCGACGAGGTGTATGCCGGAATGGCCAACGCCACGCTTCCGCCGTTCATCGGAATCCGGATCAAGCAGTTCAGTCCCGAATTGCGCGCCCGATCCTTCCGCACGCTCGACATGTTTCTCTCGCGGCTCGTGAAGCGATCTTCAGGGTCGATCCCCGAGCGGTTTCACGTCACCCTGCCGAAGGTGGTTTCGGTCGAGCAAGCGGCGGTGTTCGGCGAGATGATCGGCGTGCTGGAGGAGAAACTGTCCCTGAGCCCCGGTGCGATCAAGTCGGAGCTGATGATCGAGATCACCAGTTCGATCTTCGACGAGGAGGGAAGGGTCAACGTCGCCCGGTTGGTACGAGCCGCAGGTGAGCGGTGCGTCGGCGCCCACTTTGGAACCTATGACTACACCGCATCGTGTCAGATCACCGCGGCGTATCAGGGGATGACACATCCCGCTTGCGACTTTGCCAGGCATGTGATGCAGGTCTCTCTTGCCGGCACCGGGGTCTGGCTGTCCGATGGCGCCACCAACGTCATGCCGGTGCCGATCTACCGCGACGACCGGCTCACCAAGCAGCAGGTAGCCGAGAACCAGAGGGCGGTGCACCACGCCTGGAAGCAGCACTTCGATGAGATCAGACACTCGCTGGTCCACGGCTTCTACCAGGGGTGGGATCTCCATCCCGCCCAACTGGTCACGCGCTACGCCGCGGTGCAGTCATTCTTTCTCGAGAGCATGGATGCCGCTGCCGAGCGCCTCTCCAACTTCGTGGAGAAGGCGACCCAAGCCACTCTGGTCGGCGACGTCTTCGACGATGCCGCCACCGGTCAGGGACTCCTCAACTTCTTCGCCCGCGCCATCAACAGCGGCGCCATCTCCGCCGAAGAAGCCTCAACCCGAACCGGAGTGACGCTCCAAGAACTGAGTGATAGGTCGTTTCTTTCAATCTTGAAGAACAGGCGCTGAGGTCGGCCCTGCTGGGCCTCCGCAATTCGCAATTCGCCAGCAATCGCGTGCGGGGTGCCTCCGCGTGCTCTGACGAATTGCGCCGAGAAACGCGCCCACCTCGACCGGAGAACCTCACCGGGTCGCGCTCGCCAGACGAAGCGAGACTGACGAATTGCGGGCGGCAGCTCAGCCGCCGCCTTCCGCCCACTCCACCACTTTGGCTCTCTCGGCATCGGTCAAGAGGGTGATGTTCCCGAAGGGCATGTACCCCGAACCCACCACCTGAGCGACGAGTGGGGCGAGGCGGGCAAGGTCGACCTTCTCTTTGAAGATGATGTCCTTTGGGGGTGTCGTAAACGGAGGCTGTGTCGGGTCTGTTTGATGGCACGGAGTGCATCGCATTTGCACGATCGCCCAGACATCGTCGGGGACGTCGTCACCCGTGACCGTGGGCGGAGCAGTGACGACGGCAAGTGCGAGCATCGCCGCCACCGCCACGGGGAGAATCCACACGTTGCGGTGGCCCTTGCCCCTGAGGTTGTACCAGTGGCGCACCAGGGCGCCGGTCAGTCCCAGTCCGACGAGAGATGCCCAGTTGAACTCGGCAGCGAACGTCGACGGAAAGTGATTGCTCACCATGATGAAAACGACCGGCAGGGTCAGGTAGTTGTTGTGCAGCGATCGGCGCTCCGCCTCAACACCTGGTCCGGGGTCGGGAGTCTCGCCCCGGGTCATCGCATCGACCATCTTGCGTTGTGACGGAATGATGACGAGGAAGACGTTGGCGGCCATGATCGTGCCGATCAGCGCTCCAACGTGGACGTACGCAGCGCGACCGGTGAGCACCTGTTCGAAACCGAAGGCTGCGGCGGCGAGCAGCACGGATCCGGTGATGGCGAGCCAACCCGGTCGCTTGCCGAGCACGCGACACAGAGTGTCGTAGACGAACCAGCCCACGGCCATGGTGGCGACACCGAAGACCATCAGTCCCCATCGCGGGAGATCCCACTTGTCCGAATCCACGGCAATGCCGAGTGGCCCGAGGTAATAGACAATGAACAGCAGCGAGACACCGCTGATCCACGTGGCGTAGGCCTCCCACTTGAACCAGTGCAACTTCGTCGGGAGCTGCTCTGGCGCCACCTCGTACTTGACCACCCGGTAAAACCCGCCGCCGTGCACCGACCACAGCTCGCCGCCGACCCCCGGCTCCGGGGTGCGCGGCGGCCTGATGTGGTTGTTCAGCCAGTTGAAGTAGAACGAGGTACCGATCCAGGCAATGCCGACCACGACGTGGAGCCACCTCACGGCAAGGTTGAGCCACTCCTGAGCGTGGGCGTCGAGCACCGTCAGGAACCCCGGTAGGTCGTGTAACCAAACGGACCGAGCAGCAGAGGGATGTGGTGGTGCTCGCCGGGGTCGGCGACGCGGAATGTCACGACGACTTCGGGATAGAACGCGTTCGGGCCGAGGTACGCCGCAGTCCCAAACGTGAGCCGGTAAGTGGCGGCCTCGAGCGGTTCCTTGCCGAGGAGGTCGGTCACGCGTCCGGCTTCGTCGGTTGCCCCCGAACCGACCACCACCCAGGTGTCGCCCTTGCGCACGGACACCGTCACCGCAACGCCACCAGCAGGCCGCCCGAGGGCAGTGTCAAGGATGTGGGTGGAGAG
>JBBTKD010000026.1:3737-6001 GCA_038059105.1 Actinomycetota bacterium
GCATCAATCTATCTCCAAGAGCTTCTTCAGCCGCGCTTCCGTGATCCTCATCTGTTCTTCGGCGGCCTTCAGCAACTCTTCTTCGGGATCGTTGGTGAGACGTTCACGACATTCGGTGAGGAGTTCGTCCGCGGTCCGACCTGAGGCGAATACGAGATAGACGTGGCCGAACGTCGTTTCGTAGTCGCGATTGCACATGGCGAGTGCCTCGCGGACATCGTCGGTCGCCGATGTCGTTGCCGCCTGTTCGGTGCGCGACCAGGTGCTGTGCCGGTCGTTCCCGGGGCTCTGCTCTCCGATCCGCGGGTGAGCCGCAAACGCCTGAAGCCAATCCTCCTCTTCGAGCGTCCACCAGATGTCGGAAGCGGCCGTGAGCATGTCGTCTGGAGTCACAAATGGACGCTCGTCGATCATCGCCGCCGCCCACCTCTCCGAGGCGCAACATGCCAACAAGTCGAGCATCGCCGCATCCGCTGCGGCGACGTTCAGGGTGTCGAGGTCCACGGTTCGGTACTGCGGCCCCAAGCCCGGAATCGGGCGACGCCGCCGTCGGGATAGATATCGAGCCGCAGATGAGTGACTGGTTCGTTCGCGGAGTCAAAGGTGTGCACGGTGTCCGGAGACAGCGGGGTCTGCGCGAGGAGAGGGCGCCACCCGGCATCGTCGGGTCGGGGGATCTCCACCCCCGGTGCATCGACACCGAATACGGCGCACGAGCCGGGAGCGTTCCCCTTGAAGTGTGTGGTGTTGACCTCGAGTTGCTCGATGGTGCCGCGGCCAGCAAGGCGAATCACGGCCCAATCGTTGCCGGGACCGCGTCGACGCCGCGTTTCCCACCCGTCCCACATCCCCAGTGCTGGACCGTCCACGAGCATGCGGTTCGGTGATGAGTAGTGGCGATTGGAACAGTCGACGGCGCGCCCACCGTTGGCGAGGGCTGCGAGATCCACCGTCGAGCCATTGAGCAACCCCGTCGGAGGGATCGGATCGCCCATGACCCTGAGCCGAGCCACGCCCCCGTCGGGATAGATATTGAAACGCACGTGTGTGGCCGCAGCCGATAGCGAGAGGGCGATGTCGACCTGTGTGCTGCCCTGGAGTTTGGTGACGGCGACGACCTCCATCCACTCGTCGATCGTGCTGGCTTCGGGGTCGCCGCTCACGGTCGCCACCTCCATGGCACACGACTCCGGGTAGTTCCCGGTGAAGTGGGCGGTGTCGACCACGATTCGGCGGATGATGCCCGGGATTCCAAGACGGACGATCACCCAGTCATGTCCCGGTTCCCGACGGCGCCGGGTCTCCCAACCATCCATCCATTTACCGCGGTCGGTAAAGCGAGTTGGATCCCACACTGGTTCAGAGTCGGCGATCAAGTTCTCCTTTTCGGCGAAGAACTCGTCGTTGGCGGCAAGGACCTCTCCTCCCACTCGGGCGGCAGCCAGATCAACGAAGAGGTCGTCACTCGTCCTTGTCATGGCATCTCCGGGAGCAGGGTTGGGGTGCTGCCGCCACGAACGATGGTCGTCTCGACCCGACCGCGCAAGGAGCGTCCCGCGTATGGGGTGATCGGATGTCGTTGTGCCAGTCCAGCGGGATCGACGACGATGGTGGCATCGGGGTTCCACACGACGAGATCGGCCCGCAGACCTGGCGCGATCTCCCCAGTCTCAAGGGCGGCCAGTTTGGCCGGTGCGGCGCACAGCCATCGAGCGAGATCGCCGATGCCCAACCCGCGGCGCTGTGCCTCGGTCCACATCACGGGAAGCCGCAGTTCGAGCGATGCGATTCCTCCCCATGCCTCCGCGAAGCCACCTTGCTTCAGATCGCCCGGGCAGGGCGAGTGGTCGCTCACCACCATGTCGATCGTTCCGGCGGCGAGACCGTCCCACAAGCGGTCCCGATTGGCGGCGTCGCGAATCGGAGGAGCGCACTTGAAGGCGAGGTCGTGGTCGCCGATCTCCTCGGCCGTGAGCGCCAGGTAGTGAGGGCACGTCTCGGCGGTGATGCTCACCCCTGTGGACTTCGCCGCGGCGATGAGGGGGAGGGCATCGGCGGCGGAGAGATGCAGGATGTGGGATCGGCCACCAGTGCGCCGCGTTGCCTCGATCACCGCGGCGATGGCATCGACCTCGGCTTCCGGCGGGCGGCTCGCCAGGTATGACCGATAGTCGGCACCTGTGGCGGGAGCAGCCGCGATGACCGCGGGTGATTCGGCGTGTACGAGAAGCGGCAGGCCCACTGCTGCCGTGGCGGTCAATGCC
>JBBTKD010000027.1:0-2735 GCA_038059105.1 Actinomycetota bacterium
GACCTTTGCCCATTGCGGGAGGTCGCCGAAGGCGACCGACCTTTGCCCATTGCGGGAGGTCGCCGAAGGCGACCGACCTTTGCCCATTGCGGAGGCCCGCAGGGCCGACCCTGACCTCCGACTATCTTCGTCCGCGTGTCCGACGACACCTCACCGCGCGTTTGCTACCGCCACCCCGATCGGGAGACGCGGCTTGCCTGTTCCAATTGCGGCCGACCGATCTGTGTGGAGTGTTCGCGTGATGCCGCGGTCGGTCAGAAGTGTCCCGACTGTTCTGTACCAGAGGGTCGCCACAAGGTCATCACCGCCGCCCAGATGCGAAGGACCCGCTCCGGCTCCCCGATCACCTACGTGCTCATCGCGATCAACGTCCTGGTGTTCTTCGCCGGCGAACTCGACCCGTCGCTGGGAAGGCGGATGCTGCTCGAGGGAGCTCATCTACCCGCACTGATCTCGGCTGGCGAGTGGTGGCGAGCATTCACGGCGATTTTTCTGCACGGGGGAATCACCCACGTCCTGTTCAACATGTGGGCGCTCTACATCTTCGGCCCGGCACTCGAGCACCGCTTCGGATCAGTGTCGTTCGCATCGCTGTACCTGGCGAGCGGACTCGGGGGGAGCGCCCTATACCAGGCAGTGGGTCGCGATGTGTTTGCCGTTGGCGCCTCCGGGGCCATCTTCGGCTTGATGGGCGCCCTCCTCGCCTCCGCCTACCGACAGCGGTTCAGTCCGGCCGGGCGAGCGGTGTTCTCCCAATTGCTGCTGCTCCTGGGGATCAACCTGGCGCTCCCGCTGATCGTGCCCAACATCGCATGGGAGGCGCACGTCGGGGGACTTGTAGCAGGGGTCGTCATCGCCGGGGCCTGGGATCACTTGCCGATCGCGGGACCGGGTGCGGTGGCGCGCCGGGTGTCGGTCGCAGCGTCAGTCGCCATCGTGGCGATGGTTGTGGTGCTCGTCGCCTGATAAGAGCGGAACACATATCATCGGTTGTTTACAACTGATAGTTAGTAAACAACTCTTCCGTTGTGGTATGATCTCGCGATGGGCAAGTACGACGCCGCACCCACGGTGGCTGCGGGCCTCATTCGAACCGCCAGGGATCGAGCCGAACTGACCCAGGGGGAGCTCGCCGAACAGGCCGGGATCACTCAGCAGGCGATCTCGGCCTACGAAACGGGTCGCATCGAGCCCACCCTTCCCACACTCATGAGAATCCTCGCCGCCGCCGGATTCGAAACGCGCATTCACCTCTCCCCCCTGGAGGACCACGACCATTCGCTCGAGGTCTTCCTCAAGTCGTTACCGCCGGCGAAACAGGCCGCCCTTGGACGACAACGCAGGGAACGGGCCGCGTCCGCTCGCTTGCGGCGCGTCCGAGGCAACTAATGCCCACACCGGACATCGAGGTGGGACGCATGCTCTCCGTCCTCGAGCACCATCGTGTCGCATTCGTCGTGATCGGAGGCTTTGCGATCGAGCTCCACGACGTGGCAGTGCCACCGACCCGCGACATCGACATCACCCCCGCGACCGGGAGTGCGAACCTCCTTCGGCTCGCCGACGCTCTCCGCGAACTTGACGCCAAGTTCCGCGTCGAAGGCGGTCCGGCAGCCGGGGTAAAGATCCCGGGCGGTATATCGGCCAAGTGGTTGGCCGATATGGTTTCGGTGGCACTGGTCACCGACGCCGGCCCTCTCGACATCAACCTCCGACCGGATGGGACTACCGGTTACGACGACCTCGCCCGGCAGAGCGTGAAGATTGAGTTCGACGGGCACTCGGTGCCAACCGCCGCGCTCGAGGACGTGCTGCGCTCCAAAGAGGCCGCCGGACGGTCCAAGGACATCCGCGTCATTCCTGCCCTCCGGGCCCATCTGCGACGGAGGCGTCGCTGAGTCAGGGCCGCTCATCGCCTGAGGCGGCGACCTGAGTAGCCTCCCCGCATGCCTGAGGATCTGCTCGATCTCATCCGGCAGTCGGTGATCGGTCGTGACGACGTCGTCGACGGCCCGTTTGGTCCGCGCCGCGTCACCTACGCCGACTACACCGCTTCGGGACGCTCGCTGGAGTTCGTCGAGGACTTCATCCGGGATCAGGTCCTCCCCCTCTACGCCAACACCCACACCGAGTCGTCGGGCACCGGACTGCAGACAACGCGGTTCCGCGAAGACGCCCGCCGCATCATTCGACGCTGCGTCGGAGCCACCGACGAACATGCGGTGATCTTTACCGGCAACGGCTCCACCGGTGCGATCGACCTCATGGTCCGCGTGCTCGGTATCCACATCCCGGCGGGTCTCGACGACCGATACCATCTGATCGATTCCATTCCCCCCGGTGAGCGGCCGGTGGTGTTCATCGGTCCGTTCGAGCACCACTCGAACGAACTGCCGTGGAGGGAGTCGATTGCTGACGTCGTCGTGATCCCGGAAGACGCCGACGGTCATGTCGACTTGAAGGCGCTCGAGGCAGCACTTGTCGCACATGCCGATCGCACTATCAGAATCGGGTCGTTCTCGGCAGCATCGAACGTCACTGGAATAACGACCGACACCGCGGCTGTGTCATCGCTGCTGCACCGTCACGGTGCGCTCTCGTTCTGGGATGTGGCTGCGGCTGCTCCCTACGTCGGAATCACGATGGGCTGCGTCGACCCCGATGACCCCCATTCGTACAAGGACGCCATCTTTGTGAGCCCCCACAAGATGATCGGCGGTCCGGGAACTCCGGGA
>JBBTKD010000028.1:0-1297 GCA_038059105.1 Actinomycetota bacterium
TCCCGTGCCCCGACCAGCCCGTCGCCTCCGCCTCGATCTTCATCATCGACGCCGACGGTGAGGTCGTTGCCGAGGTCGTCACCGATGCAAACGGTCTCTACTCCGTGGAACTCCGTCCGGGGTCATACCGCGTGACGCCACAGTTCGTGGAAGGACTGATGGGGACGGCCGCACCCGTCGAAGTCACCATCGTTGCCGCCTCGACCACTGTGCTCGACTTCTCATACGACACCGGCATTCGCTGAAGTTACCCTCGGCCGGTGATACGGCTCATCACCGACCGCTTCGATCCTCCGGCATTCGACACGGCCGTGTCGTCGGCAATCCTGCAACGGGTTGCTTCTGGAGACGATCCCCCCACCTTGCGGCTCTGGACGCCGCAGCGATCGGTGGCGTTCGGTCGTCAGGACCGAGTGCGACCCGGATACTCCGCCGCAGTCGCCGCAGTCGCCGCCCTCGGGTTCGCCCCGGTGGAGCGTCTGGCAGGAGGTCGCGCCGCGGTCTTTCACGAGGGAACCATCGCATTCTCATGGGCAATGCCGGAGACACGCGCCCGCGAGACCATTAGCGATCGCTTTCGCACCATCGCGGGCCTCGTGGCGAACGCACTCGGGTCGCTGGGCTGCGACGCCAGGATCGGCGAAGTGCCGGGTGAATACTGCCCGGGCGAGTGGTCGGTAAACCTGGGCGGCAGCCACAAGGTCATGGGCGTCGGCCAACGGCTCGTGCGCGGTGCGGCCCATGTCGGCGGGGTCATCGTCGTGAACGATCCGGAGTCGGTGAACCGCCCATTGCTCCCGGCGTACCGCTTTCTGGACTACGAATGGCGACCCGAGGCAACCGGTTCCGTCGACGACACTATCCCGGGGATCGACGTGAAACGGGTTATGACATCGTTGGTCGACGCGTTCGCTGCGGGGGGATTCGAGACGCAGCCGGGACCCCTCGATGATGCGTGTGTGAGTCTCGCCACCCGCCTGGCCCCGGATCACGACCCGTCCCGATAGCCTGCCGTCATGCATGTGCTCGTCGTCAACGGACCGAACCTCAACCTCCTCGGAACGCGTCGGCCCGAGGTGTATGGGGCGACCACACTTGGCGAACTCGAGGAGATGTGCCGGCAGTGGGGCACCGAACTCGGCTGCGAGGTGAGCGTGTTCCAGTCGAACCACGAGGGAGCGATCATCGACCGCCTCCACGAGGCGATCGGACGCTGCGACGGGATCGTGATCAATCCGGGCGCCCTCACCCACTATTCCTATGCACTTCACGACGCCATCGAGGCCTCGAACATCCC
>JBBTKD010000029.1:0-23861 GCA_038059105.1 Actinomycetota bacterium
CCCTGGTCACGGGGTTTGCCTTGCTCACAGCGCTCATGGCGCAGATCGAGATCCCGCTGTGGTTCACCCCGGTACCGATCACGGGCCAGACCTTTGCGGTCTTGCTCTCTGGTGCGGCACTGGGCATGCGCCTCAGCGCCGCGTCGCAAGCGCTCTACGTGGCGATGGGTGCGGTGGGGTTGCCGTTCTACTCGGGCGGTGGCGGTGGTTGGGACACAGCGACGGGTGCCACCGGGGGCTACCTCGTCGGGTTCATCATCGCGGGGGCGGTCGTAGGTGCGCTCGCTGAGCGCAAGCAGGACCGCACGGTGCTGACGGCGGTGCCCGCGTTCCTGACGGGCACCGCGATCATCTATCTCTTCGGCGTGGTCTGGCTGGCCCACTATCTCGAGGTCGGTACCGTCGAAGCGATGGAGTTCGGACTCGTCCCCTTCGTCATCGGAGACCTGGTCAAACTCGCACTCGCCGCGGTCGCATTGCCTGTGGCGTGGAGACTGGTGGGGAGACGTACGGGGGCCGACGGCGACAACTAGCCCGGCGAAGGATCGCAGAAGGGGCGAGGGCGGTGCTAGGTGCGCGGCTCTTTCGATGCCAAAGTCGTCAACCGTCAATCGTGAGGATCACGCGGTGACGGTAGCCCCGGCCAGGATGAGCGTCCAGCAAACGACGCGCGGTGCCAGACCAGCATCATCACTTCCGCTCGAGTCGGGCCGCGGCGACATCACCGGCTGCGATGAACTGCTGCAGACCCTCTCGATAGATCTCGAGCGGCTCCGGTTCCACCGACGTCATCGCCGGACGCGGCCAGTCCCCTGAGGCTCCGGTCCCCGGTCTCGGCCACCACCCAACGCCCGAACCGGCTGCCAGTGCTGCCCCGTAACTGGCGAGTTGCTCATGCTCAGGGACGTCGAGCGGAACCTCGAGCACCGCCGCCTTGATGCGGCACCACAGACGACTCTGTGACGGTGCGCCGGAACACACCACGCGATCGATGGTGACGCCCTGGTTGCGCAGCACTTGGGCGATATGTCCGAGGCCAAATGCGGTCGCCTCGAGCAGCGCACGGGTGATCACGCCGCGGTCGTGACTGACATGCAGTCCGACGATCTCCGCCCGCAACTCGGGATTCCAGCGAGGCGCCCGTTCACCGTCGAGGAACGGCAATGCCGTCACGCCTTCCGATCCGGGTGGCACCGACTCCGCTTCCAAGAGGAGCTCGCCGAGCGGCGCTCTAACCAATCTCGCCCACCAATCGAGCATCGCACCATGTGCCGCCACCGGACCGCCGACAATGTGCACCCCGCTCACCGGACTTGGCATCCCGTACTCGGCGAGACCCACGTGCATGCCGGCCCCGACGGCGACCCCCAACCCGCCGGTGCGTCCGCCTGGATCGAAGCCGATTCCGGGCGAGTCGATGCCGCCGCCCCACGCGGTCATGTGGGCGTCGTGAGATCCCGGTACGAGTGCGATCCCTGCCGGCAGCCCCAACTCACCGCTCGTCGTACCGACGACGCTGCCGACCGGCACCGGATCGCCGAACTCCGGCAGCGACTCGTTCGGTGGCCACACGCTCTGCGAGTCACTGCGACCACCGAGACGCGACAGCACCCAATCCCACAGCTGACGCGGCTCGACCTGTTTTCCAAATCGCTTGCGGAGGACCTCGACCTGGGCGGCATGCTGAAGGCGGGGACTGCTGGTCTCACCGGTCGGGTAGCGAAAGGTGAGGGCGAGTTCACCGCCGAGACTGACCGTCGTGGGACCGTGACCCCCGATGCCGATCGCGATCGCGCGCGGTGCACCGAGCTGACCGAGGGCATCGAGAGTCCCACCGAGCCATCGCTGCGGGTCGACTTCTCCGATCGAGACGTCACCGCCCTTGTGTGCAGAAAAGGAGGTTGCGATCACGGATCCGCTGCGATCGATGGCAACCGCTCGTACGGATCCGCTGCCGACATCGACGCCGATCACGCATTCGGAGGTCATGGAGGAACCATGTTCGCAGGGTCGCGATGAGGGCAAGCCAAAGAAGTCGTCTTTCGTCCTCAGTCTTCAGTCTTCAGCCAGAAAAGGTCCCACCTGGTGAGCGGTCCGACGGCGCCGCAGGCTGCATGCTGCACGCTATTCACATCTCGCTGGTGCCTGATGCCTGGTGCCTGGTGCCTATCCCACAACGAGGGCCCTCTTGACTTCTGGGCACACCGTCTGCTTGAGTGTCGCTCAGTGATTGAACGATGCTCAGAGCGGAAGAATGCCCGCCGACCGGAGCGGTGAGTTGATCACCGACACCGCCGATCCCGGCATCCCCGTCGTCGTGGTCCTGGGCTGTGGCGAAACGGGCCCGGTGGGAGCGGATTTGCGCTCGATCCCGGAGATGGTGTTGGTGGCGATCGAGGCTGCGCTCCACGATGCGGACATGGCCTGGGACGACATCGACGCCACCGTCACTGCATCTGTCGACCTCGTCGACGGTCTGACCGCTTCCGGTGTCGCCGTCACCGAGGTCGTCGGAGCCGTCCTCCGCCCGGAAACCCGCATTGCCGCGGATGGCTTGGCGGCCGCGATCCACGCCACTCACCAGCTCTCCGCCGGTGCCTACCGAACCGTGCTCGTCGTCGCCCACGGCAAGGCCTCGATGGCGCCGTACTGGGACCTCACCGCATGGGCCGTCGATCCGGTGATGTTGCAGCCGCTTGGCGTCGACTTCCTCACCATCGCCGCCCTCCAGGCCCGGCTCCTCGCGGGCACCGACACGACCGTGATGCACCGCTGGGCCGAGCTGGTGGCGGACCGGCGTGGCGCCGCAGGCGGGGGGATCGCCGGACCGGTCACCGTCGACGATGTCCTGGGATCGATCGAGGTGGCGACACCGATCCGTGCCCAGATGTGCGCTCCGCTCGGAGACGGCGCATGCGCGGTCGTGCTCGGCGTCCCCAGGTCCGGTAGCCTTGAAGGGACCGTCCTGATCTCCGGCACCGGCCACGACCTGTCGCCCCATTACCCCGGCGACGGCAACCTCAGCGAGTGGGCCGGACTCAGGCGAGCGTGTAGTCGCGCCTATGCCGCAGCCGGTATCGATGATCCGGAGACGGCGTTCGTGGTCGCCGAACCCTCCTGCCTGTTCCCGCACGAGGAGACCCTGTTCGTCGAGGCGACGCGGATCGGTCGCAGCACCACCGTTTCTCCCGACGGAGGGCTGTTCGCGGGAACGGCACCGGTGGCAGCCGGGCTCAGCCGACTCGTGCGCGCGGTGCGGGCGGTGGCGGGTCGGCCCGGCCGCAGAGCGCTGGCCCACGGCACCTGGGGTCCCGCGGGCCAGGGACAGGCGGTAGCGGTGGTCGAAGCACGATGAGGCCCGTGGCGGTGATCGGCACCGGTCAGACGAAGCATGCCAAGGCTCGACTCGACGTCTCCCAACCCGAGCTGGTGAGGGAAGCCGCCTCGGCGGCTCTCGAAGATGCAGGCATTCGCCCGCAAGATGTCGATGCCGTCGTCATCTCCAACATGGAGCTGTTCGAAGGGAGGGCCTTTCCCGAGCTGTGGGTGGGAGAGGGAGCCTTCGCCGCCGGCAAGCCGTGTCTCAAGGTCGCCACCGGCGGCACCTCGGGAACGAGTGCCTGCATCGCCGGCTTCCACCAGGCCGCCTCGGGCGCCTTCGACATCGTGCTGGTCGTCGGTTTCGAAAAACACTCCGAGGGTCACACCCAGACCGGGATGGCCCTGACCGACCCGTTCTGGGACCGGGCGGTGGCCTCAGGCGCGGTCGGCAACTTCGCCCTGTCGATCTCCCAGTACATGTCGGCGCGCGGAGTAACCGAACAACACGCCGCCATGGTCGCGGTAAAGGCCCGGCGCAACGCCGCCAACAACCCGCACGCCCATCTCCAGATGCCCGATCTGACGGTCGAGCAGGTCCTCGAGTCCCGGATGCTGGCCCACCCGGTTCGTCTCCTCGACATGTGCCCGCAGTCCGACGGTGCGGCCGCCATCGTGGTGGCGTCCGGCAACGCAGCCCGGCGGCATTGCCGGCAACCGGCATGGGTCCACGCCGCGGTCACTCGCCACGATCAGCCTTACCTCGGTGACCTCGACCGGCGCCTGGTCACCATGCGGGCCCTGCGAGATGCAGCGCGAGCTGCGTACTCCGAAGCGGCCATCACCCGGCCGCTTGCGGACATCGACGTCGCCGAGATCTACGAGCCGGTGACCTACGCCGAGCTCGCCTGGTACGAGGCTCTCGGGTTCTGCGAGGACGGCAACGCCGGACGCTTGATCGAGGAAGGAGTGACCGGCATGGATGGCGAGCTTCCGGTGAACCCGTCGGGCGGCGTGCTGTCGACCAATCCGGTGGGTGCCTCGGGTGTGATCCGGGTCGCCGAGATCTCCGCCCAGCTGATGGGACGCGCCGGAAGCCGCCAGGTGCCCGGGGTGCGGACTGCGCTCGCCACCGGCTACGGCGTGTACGCCTGGAGTGACGTGATCGTCATGCGCACGGAGAAGCCATGATCGACCCCACGGACGAGCCGCTGTCCGTCTCCCTCGACATGGACCTCACATGGAGATACGCCGCCGGCGATGCGATGACTCGGTTCCTGGAGGATGTGGGGAGGGGCAGGCTCGAGGCCTCCCGCTGCGACGTGTGCGGGCGGAGATACCTCCCGCCTCGCCCCTTCTGTGGCATGTGCCGGGTGAGGATCGACGGCTGGGTCGCCGTCGAGGACACCGGCGTACTCGAGGCCTGGACGGTCGTGCATCTCCCCATCCGCGACGGTCGTACCGGCGAGATGCGCCCCTCCCCCTACGGGATGGGCCTGATCCACCTCGACGGTGCCGACACATCCCTGAACCACTACCTCGACACCGCCGAACCGGAGCGACTCACCATCGGTGCCCGGGTTCGCGCCGTGTGGCGCCGCGACCGGCGGGGTGCGATGGACGACATCCTGCACTTCGAGGTGCTGTCATGATCGTCCAGGGATCGATCAGGCTCTCCTTCACATATGCCGCAGGGCGGATCGGTAGCCGGTTCCTCGTCGGCCTGCGCGACTCACGGGTGATCCTCGGGGCACACTGCTCGCGCTGCGCGCTGGTCGTCTGTCCTGCCCGCGCCTTCTGCCCGGTCTGCAGCACCGGCATGGATGATCTGCGCGAAGTGGGCCCGGGAGGGACGGTCGAAGTGTGGAGCACCGTCCCCGGCCGGGGGACCTACGGGATGATCCGGCTCGATGGCGCCGACACCGCTCTCGTCCATCGGCTTCTGGGAGATGCCGGCCTGTGGGAACCGGGAGCCCGCGTGGTCGCGCGCTTTGCCGCCAAGCGGATCGGCAGCATCACCGACATCGAGGGTTTCGAGCGAGGAGAGCCATGACCATTCGCCAGGACCGCCGCGGCCACGTACTCGTCGTCACGATCGATCGGCCCGAGGCACGCAACGCCATCAGCCTCGAGATGGGGCGCCAGCTCAACGAGGCCTGGAGGGCCTTCGGCGCGGACGCAGACTTGCGGGTCGCGATACTCACCGGTGCCGGGGACAAGGCGTTCTGCGCCGGGGCGGATCTCAAGGAGATCGGCGCCTGGTACTCCTCGACGACCCCTCTGGTGCGCCGCAGGCTGGCCGAGGCCGAGCCGGGATTCGGCGGCATCACCCGCAACCTCGATCCCGGCAAACCGATCGTGGCCGCGATCAACGGCGCCTGCCTCGCCGGTGGTTTCGAGATCGCCCTGGCATGCGACATCCGAATCGCCGTCCCGCACGCTACCTTCGGCCTTCCCGAAGTCCGGTGGGCACTGATGCCCGGGGCCGGAGGCACCCAACGGCTTCCCCGAGCGATCCCCGAGTCGATGGCCATGGAGATCCTCCTCACCGGCGATCCGATCGACGCCGCCACCGCGCTCGCGGTCGGCCTGGTGAACCGCCTCGTCGATCCCGAATCGCTGATGGATCAGGCCTTCGAACTGGCATCCCGGATCGCTCGCCGCGCTCCCCTGGCGGTGGGTGCGGTGCGCTCGGCGGCCCGCAGAGGCCGGGACCTGTCGCTCGCCGAGGGGCTGCACCTCGAGCAGCTGACGGCCGAGCCGCTCCGCCAAACCTCTGATGTTCAGGAAGGCCTGCGCGCCTTCCGCGAGAAGCGAGATCCGAACTTCGAGGGGAGATGAGATGACCGATCGATCGACCATCGCCTGTCGCCGAGACGACGCCGTGTATCGGATCACTCTCAACCGGCCCGAGGTGCTCAACGCCATCAACGACGTGATGCTGCGCGAGATCCGGGAGGCTCTCGCCGAGGCAGAGGCCGACGCCGAGGCCAGGGTCGTTCTCATCGACTCGGCGTCGGACCGAGCGTTCAGCGCTGGGATCGATGTCGCCTATGTGAAGGACATGTCCGGCTTCGAGGTGCGCCAGGTCGGCCGTGAACTTCATCGGACCTTTCTGGCGTTGCGCACCAGCGAGAAGCCGATCATCGCCGCCATCGACGGACTCTGCCTGGGCGCCGGACTCGAGCTCGCCATCTCGTGCGATTTCATGATCGCCACCGACCGCTCCCGGTTCGGTCTCCCCAACATCGATCGGGGAATTCCGGCGATCGTCGAGGCCGCGCTGTTGCCGATGGCGATCGGAATTCAGGGCGCCCGTGAGATGGCCTTCACCGGCGAGTTCTGGGATGCGGCCAAGGCCGAGCGTCGCGGGCTGCTCCAAGCGGTCGTTTCCCGGGAGGCATTCACCGCCGAGATCGATGCCTGGGTGGGCCGGCTGGCACACAAGCCGGCACCCGCGCTGGCCACACAGAAGGAGATCATTCACAAGTGGATGACTACCGATCTGGAATCCGCCATCGACTTCTCGATCAACACGGTGGTGTTGAACTGGCTCACCCGGGATCAGAAGGAGGGCATGGGGTCGTTTCTGGACAAGCGCGAGCCCACATTCGGGAGAGGTGAGTCATGAACCGCGTGATCGTGACCTGCGCCCTGACCGGTGCCCAGCAGGGCAAGGAGGCCAATCCGAATCTTCCCGAGCAGCCGGGCGAGATCATCGCCCAAGCGGTCGAGGCGTGGCAGGCGGGCGCCGCCATCCTTCACGTCCACGCCCGTGACCCCGAGGGACGCGCCACGGCCGACGTCGGCGTGTTCCGTACGGTCGTCGCGGGCATCCGAGCGGCCGGGTGCGATGCCGTGCTCAATCTCACCACCGGCGGCGCCGTGGCCGGACTCCCGCTCGAGGACCGGGTTCGGGTCGTGTCCGAACTCCGGCCTGAGATCGCCTCGTTCAGCGTCGGCGGCGGCGCCTTGCTGGGCCGCTACGACCGACGGTCGGAGGCGTGGGTGAACGATCGGTTCGTGCCGCTCTTCTCCTCACATCAGGATCTGGAGAGGGTTGCGCGCCTCTTCCAGGAACATGGGGTGAGACCAGAGCTCGAGGTGTATCACGCCGGGATGCTCAACAACATCCGTGATCTGATGTCCCGGGGTGTGCTCGACGAGCCCATGCTCGTCAACTTCGTCACGGGGATTCCCGGGGAGATCACCGAAGCCAC
Source organism: Actinomycetota bacterium (assembly GCA_038059105.1). Lineage (GTDB taxonomy): Bacteria > Actinomycetota > Acidimicrobiia > Spongiisociales > UBA11373 > UBA11373. The sequence continues at coordinate 7,539 of JBBTKD010000029.1, forward strand.
GGTCCGCAACCTCGTCTTCCTCGTGGAAGGACTCCCCCCGGGGGCGGTGTGGCAGGTCTCCGCCATCGGGGCGAGAAACCACTTCCGGATGGTGGGAGCCGTCCTGGCCATGGGCGGCCAGGTCCGGGTCGGGATGGAAGACAACGTCCACATCGGACCCGGAGAGCTGGCGCGCGGCAACGGCCAGATCGTCGAGAAGGCCGTCCGGATCATCCGCGAGATCGGGTTCGAACCTGCGAGCCCCGACGAGGCTCGGGAGATGCTCTCACTCCGGGGAGCGACGTGAGACGGCTGCGGCGGTTCCCGCACCGACCCCTCGGCGACCTGAAGGCGATCGGATCGAGGCGGGGGTGGGTGTCCCCCGGCTTGGAGTGGAGAAGGCGTACCGAGACGTCCAACCATGTGGGGATCATCCACGCCGGAGTCGTCTCCACGCTGGCCGAGACGACGAGCGGCGTGAACCTTCGGGGCGCGGTTCCAGCGGCCGTGGTCCTGCTGCGCCCCGTCGCGGCCCGTCACCGGCGGCCGGCAGAGGACTACGTCATCGTAGAAGCCCGTTTCGATCCCGCCGCGGCCCGAGAGCTCTTCGCGGCCGCGGGCACGGTCGACTGCCCTTCGCGGGATGGGAGGTGACCGGTGGGGACCAAGGAACGACGGGCGAGAGAGCGCGAGGCCCGGCGCCGCGCCATCCTCGACGCGACCCGGCAGCTGGTCCGTGAAAACGGATTCGGCGGTACCACCACTCGCCAGATCGCCGAGCGATGCGAGCTGTCGGAGGCGACCCTCTTCTTCTACTTCTCGAGCAAGGACGAGATCCTCGTCTCACTGCTCGGGGAAGCCTGCGACTTCTGGGCCGACGGCCTCAACTCGATCATCGACACGGACTCGACCCCGCAGGCAAAGCTGAAGGAGGTGTGGCGCTTCTTCGGCGACGTCCAGCGCGAGCACCCCGAGTACGTCCACGTGTCCACGTACCTGGCCCAACCCCGCTCCACCGCCTCCGTCGACGACGGCGTGACGGCCGACCTCGTAAGGCGCACGGGCGTCAACTTCCGACGCCTCGCCGACCTGCTGGAGGAACTCGATGGCGTGGACCACCCCCGGGTGGCTGCCGACGTCCTGTGGTCTGCCTTCCTCGGACTCATGGTGCTGCGTCAGGGCCGGGCCAACATGGGCGCTTCCGGGCATCCAGACGCCACCGACCTCGAGACAGCCCTACGACTCCTCTCACGGGGCATGTCCGGGAAGGGATCGTGATGGAGGGGCACCACCCGATGCTGCTCGACGGGTTACGGGTCCTCGACTTCGGCCGCTACATCGCGGGGCCGTTCTGCGCCTGCCTGCTCGGCGACCTCGGCGCCGACGTCATCCGAATCGAGAAGATCGACGGGAGTGAGGACCGCGACTTCATCCCGGTCGCCGAGCACGGCCCGGGGGCGCTCTTCCTCCAGGTCAATCGAAACAAGCGCGGGATGACGCTCAACCCGGCGAAGCCCGCGGGCCGGGAGGTGGTGCGCCGCCTGGTTGCGACCGCTGATGTCGTGGTGGCCAACCTCCCCGTGAGCTCCTTGGAGGCGATGGCAATCGACTACGACTCCCTCGGGGCCGTCAAGCCCAACATCATCCTCACGACCGTCGATGCGTTCGGTGCCGGCGGGCCGTGGAGCGACCGCCTTGGTTTCGACGGGATAGGTCAGGCCATGTCGGGAGCGGCATACCTCTCCGGCGATCCCGAAGTCCCTTCCAAGACCTATGTCCAGTGGGTCGACTTCGCCACCGCGGCATTGGCGGCCTACGGGACCATGGCGGCCCTCCTCGAGAGGGATCGGACCGGGCGCGGTCAACACGTACAGGGATCGCTCCTCGCCACGGCGCTGACGATTTCCAACTCCGCGCTGATCGAGCAGGCGATCCTCGGCCTTGATCGCAAGGCGACCCAGAGCCGTACCCAGGTGGCAGCTCCATCCGACGTCTTCGCCACAGCGGACGGCTGGATAATCGCCCAGGTCATCGGGGACCCACTGTTCGCGCGCTGGGCGCGCCTGATGGGGCAATCCCACTGGCTCAGCGACCACCGCTTCGACGACGACCGGGCCAGGGGCGATCACCGAGACGTGCTCTGCGAGCACATGGCAGCGTGGTGCGCCCGCCGATCCACGACCTCGGCACTCGACGAGTTGGCCGCCGCCGGGATTCCGGCCGGTCCGGTGTACTCCCCGCAGCAGGCGCTCGACGACCACCACATCGCCGCGCTGGGGCTCCTCCAGCCCACTTCGTACCCCGGTCTAACGTCACCGCCCCCGGTGGCGGGCCATCCGGTGGGGTTCGGCGTGACCGACGCCGGCATCCGAAGGCGTGCACCGCTCCTCGGCGAGCACACGGACGAGATCCTCGCCGACCTCGGCTACCGGGAAGCGGAGATGGAGCGGATGCGCCGTGAGCGGGTCATCTGACCGACTTGAAGAGGGGAGCCGGAGCCTCCGAAGACGGGCTGTTGCTCGATCACGACCGCCGGGGGCGGCACCCTCGACCATCGCCGCGTCGAGCATCCGGTGCTCTGGCGCCGCGGTCACCGTGGTCTTCTCGGCCCGACAGCGGATGCGGCCCTCTACGGCCGCCACCCCCGTGCCACCGCCTCGAAGATCATCTCCCGTTGCACCTCGTTGGCGCCCTCGCCGTACTCGATGATCTTGCAGTCCCGGTAGTAGCGCTGCACCGGGCTCTCCATCATGTACCCCTGGGCACCGTGAAGATGCAGGGCACGCTCGGCGAGCCAGGTCGCCGTCTCGGAAGCAACCAGCTTGCCGATCGATGCCTCGGTGTCGTAGGACCCTCCGCCGGCGAGCGCCGCCGCCGCTCCGTAGACGAGGGTCCGTGCTGCGGCGAGCCGAGCGGTCATGTCTGCGATCGTGAAACGGACGGCCTGCAGGTTGCTCAGGGGTCCTCCGAACTGCTCGCGGGCACGCACGTGGTCGGTTGCTGCGTCGAGGGCCGCCCGGCCCAGACCAAGGGCGAGCGTGGCCCCGTAGATCCGGCCTTGAGAGAGCACGGGAAGACATTGCCGGAAACCGACGTCAACGTCGCCGACGAGCCGCTCGGCCCCGACGATGACATCGTCGAAATGGAGTTCTCCGAGCTCTGAGGGGTGCATGCCCAGCTTCTCCATCGGCCGTCGGGTCAGTCCGGGCGTGTCGCCATCGACGACGAAGACCGAGATACCGCGGAGCGAGCCCGGCTCGCCGGACGTGCGCGACACCACGAGAATCAGATCGGCGATGGTTCCATTGGTGATGTAGAGCTTCGAACCGTTCAGGACGAATGCATCGCCCTCACGCCGGGCGGTCAGCCGCACCCGGGTCACGTCGGCCCCCGACTCGGGCTCCGCGTATGCCCACGCCCCGGTGACCTCGCCCGCCAGCAGCGGGGGAAGGAGCCGCAGGCGCAACTCGTCTGAAGCGACGAGTGCCAGCGCCCCACTGGTGAGTACCGCGTGAACGTAGAGCCCCAGGGCCACGCCCGCCGATGCCCGGGCGAGCTCCTCGAACAGGATGCACCGTTCGATGGGACCGCCGCCCGAACCACCGCGGTCCACTCCGATCCCGACCCCGAGCCAGCCCAGAGAGCCCAGTCGGCCAAGAAGATGCACCGGGTACACACGGGACTCCTCCCACTCACGCACGTGTGGAGTCACCTCGGACTCGATGAACCGGCCGACCTCGGCCCGGAAGCGCTGCTGGGCGTCGTCGAACTCAAGCACCGCTGAACTCCGGACGACGCTTCTCCCGGAACGCGGCGACTCCCTCCCGATGGTCGGCCGTTTGCAGGCACTGAACCTGGGCAAAGATCTCGAACTCGAACTCGCCGTCCATGTCCACGCCCAGCGAGCGGTGGATCGCCCGCTTGGTCCAGGCGTGGGCGATCGGGGGTCCGACCGCCATCCGCGACGCCCACTTCGTCACCTCTTCGCCATGGGCCGCCGCGTCCACCACCCGATGGACGAGACCCATCGCCAGTGCCTCGTCGGCCTCGACGAGGCGTCCGGTGAACATCAGCTCGGCGGCGGCTCCCAGACCCACCAATCGCGGCAGGAACCATCCGGCGGACATGTCGCAGCCTGCCAGGCCGATGCGGGTGAAGGGGGCGCCGAGGCGGATCCCCCGAGCGGCGATCCGAATGTCGCACGCCATCGCCAGTCCCAGGCCTCCACCGACCGTATCTCCATGGAGGGCGGCAATGACCGGCTTGTCCATCCCGACGATCGCGCGCACCGGATCGAGGTAGTGCCTGACGATCGACTCCCAGTCTTGGGCCGCCCGCGGCTCCATCTCGGCCTGATCGGCGCCGGCACAGAAGGTCGCTCCGTTGCCGGCGAGGATCACGACCCGTGCCGGTGAGGCCGCGGCCTCTTCGAGAACCGCTACGAGCCGGTCGACGGTGGGGATCGCCAGCGTGTTGAGACGATCGGGACGGTTGAGGGTGACGGTGGCGACATCGCCGGTCACGTCGAGCAGAACGTCACTGTCCATGTGAGCACCACCTCATGGTCGGGAAACGATCACCGTGCGGCCCGCAGTAGGGGGTCGGGCGAAGACCTCGGGGGCGCGCTCGAGGGAGACCCGCTGCGAGATCGAGCGGGAGACGTCCAGTTTCCCGTCGGCTATCAGGGTGAGCACCGTCTCGATCTCCGCCATGGTGGAACCGAAGGAGCCGTGAATCGAGGTCTCGCCGGCCACGAACCGGATCAGCGGCGGGAGCCGAGGCTGCTCATGCCCCACCCCGACGATCACGAGACGCCCCCCCGGAGCGAGCGCCCGCATTCCCAGCTCCACCGATTCGGCCCGGCCGACGCATTCCAGTGCCAGCGTCGCCCCCCCGGTGAGCTCGAACAAGGCCTTGGCCGGATCGTCCGTCGCGGGATCCACGGCACGGTCGGCTCCGGCGATCAGGGCCGCCGCACGCGCCTCGGCCGACGGGTCGACGGCCACGATCAGCGAGGCCCCTCGCATACGGGTCAGCAGCACCGCCTGCAGCCCCACCCCCCCGGCCCCGATGATCACCACGGTGTCATCCGGGGTCATCGCACCCACCGTCACCAGGGCGTGGAAGGGGGTGGCCACGGCATCGGGGACGATGGCGGCGACCTCGTCGGGGACTGCGGCGGGCAGTCGGATCAGGCACTCCTGGGGTACCGCGATCTGTTCGGCGAAGCCACCCTGGCGGGTCATTCCCAGGACCTGCGGCCGCCGACAGCGATGGGAGGCGCCCTCCCGGCACGGCCGGCACTCGCCGCAGACCACCTGGCCGTAGCACACCACCCGCCGCCCGATCTCCCACCCGGTGACGCCCGCACCGAGAGCGACGATCCGACCGGCGATCTCGTGACCGGGCACCGTGTCCGGGAGGACGCCGAGGTCGCCGGCCACGATGTGGCGGTCGGTGCCACAGATCCCCGCAGCCCGGACATCGAGCAGCACCTCGCCCCGCGCCAGCTCCGGCGCAGGGAGGTCGTCGATCTCGACGACCCCCGGGCCCCGGTAGAGCAGCGCCCTCACCGCGGTTCACCCATCGATCTTGAACACCCGGGCGGCGTTGTCGCGCAGGATCTTGCGAGTCGCCTCCTCGGAGAACTCACAGCCGTAGACGTCGTCAACGGTGCGCTTGAAAGGGAGCAGGGGATAGTCGGTCCCCCAGATCATCTTGTCCTGGCCGTAACCGCCGGCAAACTCCTTGAGCCGCTGCGGCCAATGGCGGGCAGGACGGGCCGACGATTCGACGTATACGTTGGGATGCTTCCAGGCGAGGATCATCATCTCCTCCTCCCACGGATTCCCCACATGAGTGCCGAGGATCTTCAACTCGGGAAAGGTGAGCGCCACCTCGTCGAGGTAGATGGGACGGCCGCACTCCGACGGGAGCAGCGGGCCGGTGTGACCGACCTGGATCGCGATCGGGATGTCGTACTCGCAGCACGCCACATAGAAGGGCCAGTACATGCGGTCGGTGGGTGGCGGCGCCGTGGTGCGTCCGTCGCCGTACTGGTAGGGCTCGAGGCGCAACACCCGCATGTCGAGATCCTCGACACACCTGCGGAACTCCCGCATCGCCGGCATCGGATTCCTGATGTCAACCGTGAACGAGCCGATGAACCGGTCCGGAGCCTGAGCGACGTAGGCCGCGGTCTCGTCGTTGGTGACGACCCACGTATCGAGGAACTTGAACGCAGAAGCCACTCCGATGTCGACTCCGGCCTCGTCCATCTCGGCGATGACCTCATCGAGGGTGAAGCCGCGGCGGAACCGGTCCTCGACCCCGTACTTGCGAAAGATGTGCCAGAACGAGTCCGGCCATCGCTCTGCGGTCGCGGGAGACATGATCGACATCCAGGCGTCGATGGCACCTACTTGTTCACTCATGCCGGTCGCTCCGTTCGAACGAGAAGCCGGGCGATGATCTCGCGCTGGATCTCCGACGTGCCCGCCCCGATGGAGAAGGCGGCGACGTCGCGGTAGTAGCGGGGGATGGGGGACTCCTCGATCTGGCCGTAACCACCGTGAAGCTGCAGGATCTCGGCGGCGACGAACTGGACGGACGCCGCCGCGTGCACCTTTGCCATCGACACCGCGATCTCGCCCCCGGGGTGGGCCCGGTCGAGCAGGTCGGCGGCCTGGTAGGCGAGCAGTCGGGTCGTCTCCAGCCGGGTCGCCATCTCGGCAAACCGATGCCGCCAAGTCTGGAAGTCCGACAGCGACTCGCCGAAGACCCGACGAGTGGAGGCGTACTCGAGCCCGATTTCGATGAGGTGCTCCATGATGCCCACGGCGAACGCGGCTATGACCAGTCTCTCCCCGGCAAAGTGCGACAGCACGTACCGCATCCCCCGCCCCTCCTCGCCCACCAGGTTGCGAGCCGGAATGCGGCAATCGTCGAAGAACAGCTCTGCGGTGTCCGAAGCCCGCGAGCCCAGTTTGGACAGGGTGCGTCCCACGGAGAAGCCGGGGGTGTCGGTGGGAAAGACCACCACTGAGATCCCACCGGGACCCGCTTGTCCGGTCCGGACCGCCAGCGTGATGAAGTCGGCCCGGGCTCCATTGGTGATGTAGGTCTTCTGGCCGGTGATCACGTACTCGTCGCCGTCACGATAAGCACGGGTGGTCAGGGCAGCCACGTCGGAACCGGCTCCGGGCTCGCTCACCCCAATGGCGCCGATCGACTCCCCCCGGATGGCGGGTGCCAAGAACTGCTCCTTCAGGTCGTCGGAGGCCTCATCGGCGAGGACCGAGATGGCGAACTCCGATTGGGCCATGAGACCCACCGCCGCGCCCACGGTGTCACCCTTGACCAATTCCTCGCAGAGCACACAGGTCGCCAGGTATCCGCCGCCGCCGCCACCCCAGCGCGGGTCGTAGCGGAGACCGATGAGACCGGCGCGGTTCGCCCTGGTGTACAGCTCGCGGGGAAACTCCCCGGCGGCCTCCCAGGCGGTGGCGTTGGGACGAATCTCCCGCTCGACAAACGCCGCCACCGATGAGCGGAACACCTCGAGATCGTCACCGAGGTACCGCGAGGGTTGGCGGGGATAGGGCATCGAGGACGCCTTTACGTTCGACTCATGACCAGATTACGATGTTGGTCAATCGTCGTCAACGGGACACGCCAATGAGCGCCCACCTCGTCACAAAGGTGACTCGACCACCCCGTGACCGCCTGGTCGAAGCCGCCGAGGTTCACTTCCGCCGCTTTGGCTTCCGCCGCTCCACCGTCGAGGCAATGACCCACACCGCCGATACCGGCAAGGGCAGCTTCTACCTGCACTTCGCCTCCAAAGAGGCCGCCTACCTCACGGTGGTCGAGGCTTCCCTGGAGCGTTTCCTCGCCAAGGCGGCCGCCGCTCTCGCTGGACCCGGATCGGTTCCGCAACGGCTGCGCGCCCTCGTTGCGGTGACCGCCGCGCACTACGGCGAGGACGAACTCCTCCGCGCCTCGCTGTTCGGCGAGGCCGCGCTGGTGGATGGTGCCGTGGCGCGGCGCGCCGCCGAGATCCAGCGTGACCGGATCAGAGAACTGCTCGCCGCCGTGCTCGACGCCGGGAAGGGAGACGGATCGATCCGTGACTCCGTGGACATCGCCGCGGCATCGGCGGTGCTCTTCGAGATCGGCTGGGCCGTCGTGCGCGGCGAACTCGACCACACCTCGGACCTCCCCCTCAGTGTCGCCCTCGATACCCTCAACGACATCGTGGGCATGGGACTCGTGTCCCGAACTCGACCGGCGAGGCCGACGGCATGAACCCGCCCGGGAACCCCGACACCGCGCCGCCGTCCGACACTCTGACAGCCGGGAATACCCCCGAGGCCGCGGCAGCAGCGATGCGAGCGGCCATGGAGCAGGTCCCGTTCGGGCGCTGGCTCGGTTTGACCTTTTCCGGGTTCGACGGCGACCGCGTGCTTCTGCGCTTTCGCATGCGAGACGAGTTCGTCGGCAACCCGACGAGGAATGCCCTCCACGGCGGCATCATCGCCGCGGTGCTCGACACCGTTGGAGGGCTGGCCGCCTTCCGCGGGATCCTCGCCCGAGATCCTGCGGTGGCCGAGGGGAATCCGGCCTCGCCGTGGCTGAGCACCATCGACCTCCGAACCGACTATCTGCGCCCCGGAACCGGCGACGAGTTCACCGCGTCTGCGTTCCCCCTCCGCGTGGGAAGCCGGCTGGTGGTGGTCCGCATGGAACTCCACGGCGCATCCGGCGACCTTGTCGCCGTCGGCACCGGTACCTACGCGGTGCCGTGACCCCCAGGTCGGCCTTGAGCCTGACCGGGGGCTCCGACCCGCCACGCCGGGAGTCCTGCCGACCGACCGCCGTCTTCCGGAAAAAGAGGGGAGCGGCCCGAAGGCCGCCCCCCTGATCGTATCCGCCTCGTCCGTCAGCCGACGAAACAGCGATTGGCGAATTCGCAGCCGTCCGCAACGTCACTCACGAAGAAGTCCTGCACGGCGACCACTCCGTCTGCCGCTGCCGACGTCGACACCGATCACACATTCAGAGATCATGGGAACACATGGTGGTCGCAGGGTCGCGATCAGAGCAAACCCAGGAAAGCGTCTTAGTCCTCAGTCTTCAGTCTTCAGCCAGAGGAGAGTCCACTCCTGTTAGCCGCTCCGACGGCGCTGCAGGCCGCATGCTGCACGCTCTCCGCCAAAACGCGAGAAGGGGCGGCCCGAAGGCCGCCCCTTCTCTCCATCACTTTGACTCGTTAGCCCACGAAGCAGGGAGCGGCCAGATCGAAGTCTGCCGCAATCTCGCTCACGAAGGCGTCGGTCAGCGGGGACAGGCCGTCCGACGAAGCGGCGTCGGCCTTGTTGATCACCGTGGAACGAACGATGTGATCGTTCGCCTCACCGACGTACGACCGCTCGGGCAGCATGCCCTGGTAGTCGACGCCCTCGAGCTCCGCGGCAAGCTCGGCCACGTTGGCACGGGTCAGGTCACCGGAGGCAATCGCCTCGGTGAGCAAGGTGAGCAACGGGTACTGCCATGTCCAACCGGCAATGTAGGCGCCACTCGCGCTCCGTCCAGCAGCCTCGGCGGCGGCGCGCAACGCGGCATGGCCGTCGCTCTCGGTATCCCATCCGCTCCAAGGAGAGGTGCCGACGTACGTCAGCTCGAGGAGTCCCATCAGCGCCTCATTGCCCTTCAGGGCCACGTTCCAGGTAGGACCAGCACCGAGGATCTGAGGCGTCGACCCGTTCTGGGCCAAGGCACCGGCAATCCCGGCCATCTCGGTCGGACCAGTCACAAAGACGACCACGTCCGGCGCAGCCGTGAGCAGAGTCGCCACCGTCGGAGCGATATCGCCACCGAAGGAGACGGGGATCTGCAGGATGTCGGCGACCGGGTCATCAAGGCCGAGCTGTGCGGCTGCGAGCAAGGCGCCTGCGCCGTAGTCACCGCCGTAGTCACCCGGGAAACGGACAAGAGCCCACGTGAACGCACCACGCTGATTGAAGAGGAACGACATTCCGTTCATGGCTTCGAGGCAGTAGGGGGCGCCGGACTCCATGATGAGCCCACCATCGACGTCGCTGAACGCCCACCCGGAGAACCAGGTGGCCCCAGCAGCGACGATGTCACCCTCGATCAGCGTCGGCAGGGCGCCGAGCGTCTGCGGGGTACCCAGCAACTGGGCGAGAGCAAGCACGCGGTCGGAGAGGGCGACCGCGCCCTCAGCCGTCTGCGCGGCGTCGTAATGGGCATCAATGGTGTTTTCGGCCGTGATCACCACGTCGAATCCGTCGATACCGCCATTGGCGTTGACTGTTGCCCAGAAGTCTTCCTGAGCCTGGGTCAGCGGCACCCCCAGCGGGGCAAACGGACCATCAGTGAGGTCCGAGATCACGCCGAGATAGATGCAGCCGTTGCCCTCGTTGACGGCGTCCGAGCACGGGTCCAAGGTCACACCAAGGTCAAAAGCGACCTCGACCTCGGGCGGCAACGTGGTCGTTGCTGCAGTCGTGCCGGGGGCCGTCGTCGTCGTCGCTGCGGTGGTCGTGGTTGCGGTGTCATCGTCACCACAAGCCGCGGCTACGAGAGCGAGGACGATAAGGAGGCTCGAAAGTGCGAGCCGCCGGTTGTTCATCCTGATTTCCTCCTAGTTCTTGCGAAGTGAAGGCCTGACCCACGCGGGTCATGCGGCCACCACACTATCCGACCGTTCGGCGGGTGCACAGATGCCCGTGGGCCACCACACGCTGGCAAAACCTGGCCTCTCTGCAGATCCCTAGTAACTGAACGGCCAAGCCTTCCAATAGTTGCGAATCCGAATCCAAAACCCGTAGAGCCCCAATGGCTCGAAAATGAGAAACGCCACGATCATACCGCCGAACAGCAGCTGCTCGAACTGAGCGAAGTTGATCAGACCCCCGGTGGGTGAGTCGGAGATGAACCCGAACACCCCGAAACCCGCAAGCCACTTCACCAGTCGCGGGAGGAAGGTGATGAATACCGCCCCCATGATCGATCCAGAGACCGTCGCCACCCCCCCGATGAGCACCATGGCGATGAACTCGATGGAGAGTAACAGGTTGAAGGATCCAGGCTCCAGGCGCCCGATTGCCGAATACAGCAAGGCACCGGCCACTCCGGCATAGAACGACGACACCACGAAAGCAATCGTCTTGTAACGCGCGATCGGAATTCCCATCATCTCGGCAGCGATGTCCCGGTCGCGGATGGCGGCAAGCGCTCGACCGACCCGTGACCGGGCCAGGTTCTTGGCGATGAACCCCATGATCAAGAGCAGCACCAATCCGAGGAAGAACAGCTTCTGGTGCTTGCTCAGGAAGATCCCGAAGACCTCGCCCTCCTGGTCGAAGCGGAATCCGAGCAGCGAAGGCACCCCCGCTTCGCGACCGACTCCCACCCCACCGGTGAGTGGCGCCGCCTCGCGGAACAGGTGGTCGCCGATGAAGACCAGACCGAGGGTGACGAATGCGAGATAGAGACCGCGTAATCGGAAGGCGACCGGGGCCACCAGGAGACCCATCAGGGCGGCGACAAGGCCGGCAGCGGGGAGCCAGATGAGCAGATCGAGGTTGTAGCCCACAACGATGGTCCTCTCCACGAACTGTCCCGTAGAGAGGTCCAACACCTGCCGGGTCACTTCGGTGCCACCAAGCACTGCCCCGGTGAAGGCGCCTATGCCGAGAAAGAAGGCGTGTCCCAGCGAGACCTGGCCAGCAAAGCCGGTCACGATGTTGAGGCCGATGGCACCGATCGAGGCAAACACGGCGCTGACGGCGATCAACATGAGGTCTTTGCCGATGCTGAAGTCGACGAGCCACGGGATCAGCGGAAGGGTGCCGCCGAGACCGAGCACCACTACAGCGACGAGCAGCACGGCAAACCAGAACCGTTGCACGTTGGAACGGAAGATCGCGACGTCCGACTGGTAGTCGGCGACGAGACCGGGGCGATGCCTCATACCCGCTCGATCTCCTTCGTCCCGAACAGGCCGTACGGCTTTACCAGCAGTACGAGGAACATGATCACGTACGGCACCAGTTGCGAGAATCCCTTCCCGAGGAACGCGGCGTATTGCGGCTGATAGGTGGCGGCAAGCATCTCCCCTACGGCCACGATCACCGCACCCACGATGGCGCCTGCGATCGAGTCGAGACCGCCAACCACGACCACGGGCAGCGCCTTGAGCGCGGTAACCGCGGCAGATCGATCGAGCCCGATTCCCGAACCGAGAAAGACACCTCCGAACATCGCCAGGACCGCGGCGATCGCCCAGGACAACGCAAACACCGTGCTGACCGAGACCCCTTGGGTGAGCGCCACCTCCTGATCGAAGGCCGTCGCCCGCATCGCTAGCCCCATCCGTGAATAGCGGAAGAAGGCGAGCAGCAGAGATACGAGCAACACAACGGTGACAATCGCCGCCACCTGGCGATAGGCGATGTTGATCCCGCCAAAGGTGAAAAACTGGAGTCGCCACGGGTCACCCATCTGGCGGATGTCGACACCCATAAGGTCAAGGGTGAAGATGGTGATCACGGTGTTGAGGCCGATCGTGAGGATCGCCACGGCAAACACCGGCTTCCCCACCATGGGTCGCAGGGTGGTGCGCTCCACGATGATCCCGGTGATCGACGCCAAGAGGATGCCGAGCAGGATCGCAAACTCGAATCGCCATCCCCACACTGTTGCGAAGTAGAGCACCCAGTAGCCGCCGAGCAGAAGCAGAGCGGGTTGGGCAAAGTTCAGAACCTGGGTCGACTTGTAGATGATCACGAAGCCGAGTGCGATGAGGGCGTACACCGCAGCAAGCGACATCCCATTGACCAGGGCCTGAAGAAGCTGTGTCATGGGTACATCGACTCGATCAGGTCGCCGAACTTCGACTCGATCACCGACCGCTTCACCTTCTGGGTGGCGGTGAGTTCGCCCTCCTCATGGTCGAGTTCCTTGGTGAGCAGGCGGAACGTCTTGATCTGCTCGACGCTGGAGAACTTCTGGTTGGAGGTGTCCACGGCCTTCTGCACGAGCTTGATCACCTCCGGCTTCTCCGAGAGATCCCGGTAGGTGGTGTGCGGAATCTTGTGCCGCTGGGCCCACTCACTCACGATCTCGAGGTCGATTCCGATCAGGGCAGTGAGGTACTTGCGGCGGTCCCCAATGACGATCGCCTCCTTGATGAAGGGCGACGCTTTCAACGAGTTCTCGATCTCGGAGGGCGAGACGTTCTTCCCGCCACTGGTGATGATGATGTCCTTGATCCGGTCGATGATCTTGACGTGTGTGCCATCGACCCATTCGCCCACGTCACCGGTGTGCAGCCATCCGTCCTTGTCGATGGTGCGGGCAGTGGCGTCCGGCATTTTCCAGTAGCCCACAAAGACTGCCGGGTGGCGCGTGAGGATTTCGCCGGTCTCCTTGTCGAGTGTGAGCTCGCAGCCTTCGTACGGCTCGCCAACCGTTCCGAGTTTGATCCGGCCCGGCCGGTTGGAGGTTGCGACGCCGCAGTTCTCCGTCATGCCGTAGGCCTCATAGAGAGGAACCCCGATGGACATGAAGAACTGGAGGATCTCGGGAGCGATCGGTGCCGCTGCAGATACCCCGTAGCGGATCCGGCGCAGGCCGACGCGATCCTTCAGCGACCGGAAGAGGAAGACGTCACCCAGCCGGGTGAGCAAGTTGGTGAGAAGCGTGTGGCGTCCCTCTCGTCGCGCCAGCGTCTTGCCGACGTAGCGTGCCGATGTCATCCAGATGGCTGCGTTGATCCGCTTGAGCCGCGAGGCGGAGGCCAGGCGCACCTGGATCGCCGCATGGATTCGTTCCCAGATCCGCGGCACGCCCTGCACGATCGTGGGCTGCACGTCGCGCATGTCGGTGACGAGCGTGTCCAGCGACTCCCCGAAGTGGATCGGCACACCGGCACCGGTGTTGAACAAAACCGAGAACAGCTTCTCGTAGATGTGGCAGAGCGGAAGATACGAGACGATGAGGTCATCGGGGCCGGGGCCCGGCTGAACGATTCCCATGTCGCCGGCGATTTCGTCCGTGGCGAACGCGAGGTTCCGTAGAGTGATCATCGACCCCTTGGGCGGGCCGGTGGTGCCCGAGGTGTACACAAGGTAGGCAAGATCCTCGGGTTTTGACTCGGCCATACGTTCCTCGACCGCGTGCGGGTGCGTCTCGCGATGAACCCGCCCTTCGGCCATGAACGCATCCCATGAGATCAGGCGAGCGTCGTCGTAGGCGTCGACTCCGCGGTGCTCGAGATAGACGATCTTCTCGAGTACAGGGAGGTCTGGGGTTGCAACTGCCAGCACCTTGTCGGCCTGCTCCTCGTCCTCGACGATGAGCAGCCGCGAGCCCGAGTTGTTGAGCAGGTATTCGACCTCGGTGGTGGGGTTGGTCGGATACAGGCCCATGCAGGCCGCACCGGCGGCGAGTGAACCGAGATCGGTGAACAACCATTCGGGCCGGTTGTCGGAGTGGATGGCAACACGGTCGCCGCGAGCAACACCGTGCGCCAACAGAGCGTGGGCGAAGGTCTCTGCCTGATCCCAGAACTCGGCCCACGTGAACTCACGCCAGATACCGCGGCTCTTCTCGCGCAACGCGATCGCATCCGGTGTCTTGGCCGCAAAGTCGCGTAGCCGAGCTGCCGGTGACATCGTGCCGACGTTGGGCCGGGTGGTGGTCATGGAGTACCTCCGGGGTGGGCGGCTCCGTGTTCCTCGCCGAGGTAGGCGCGGATCACGTCCTGATTGCTCTGGATCTCACGGGGGTTGCCGGAGGCGATCGGCCGGCCGAAATCGATGGCGAGGACGGTGTCGGCGAGGTCCATCACCATGTGCATGTCGTGGTCGACGAGCAGGATTCCGATCCCCAGCTCCTTGCGGATGTCGGTGATGAACCGCGCCATGTCCTCGGTCTCCTCGAGGTTCATCCCTGCTGCCGGCTCGTCGAGCAACAGCAGTTTCGGGGCCATGGCGAGGGCACGGCCCAGTTCGACGCGCTTCTGGATGCCGTACGGGAGCATGGCAACGTACGACTTGCGGTGCTGTTGGATGTCGAGAAACTCGATGATCCCCTCGACGACCTCGCGGCTACGGGCTTCTTCGCGAGCAGCCTTGCCGAAGCGCAGCATCGCCGCCGGGGTGCCGTAGTGAAGGTGCTGATGGCGCCCCAGCATCAGGTTGTCGAGAACCGTGAGTTGCGGAAACAACTCGATGTTCTGGAACGTGCGTGCCACCCCGAGATCGGCGATCTTGTTCGGTTTGAGGCCGAGGAGGTCGCGCCCCTCGAACCGAATCGACCCCTGCTGCGGGTGATACACGCCGCTGATGCAGTTGAAGATCGAAGTCTTGCCGGCGCCGTTGGGACCGATGACGGCGAATACCTCGCCGCGACGAACGGTGAGAGACACGCCGTCGATCGCCTTCACACCGGCAAACGAAAGATGGACGTCGTTGATCTCGAGAAGGGCACCGCCATCGACGACGGCTGGCGGCAGAATCTCGTTGAGAAGGCGGGCCCTCACGACAACCACCGCTTCTTGCGCCGATAGTGCTTCACCTCTGCGAAGGACTTGGCACCCTCGGTGGAAAGGCCCAGATAGAACTCACGGACATCCTCGTCGTCGAGCAGCTCGCGAGCCGGTCGATCCATCACGATCTTCCCTGTCTCCATGACGTAGCCGTGATCGGCGATCGTGAGAGCCATCATCGCATTCTGCTCGACGAGTAGCACCCCTGTCCCCTGGCGATTGATCTCGACGATGATGTCACGGATCTGTTGTACGAGGAGCGGGGCTAGACCAAGACTCGGCTCGTCGAGCAACAGAAAACGCGGGCTCGACATGAGCGCCCGGCCGATGGCCAGCATCTGCTGCTGTCCCCCGCTGAGATAACCGGCCGTAAATCGGGGACGCTCCTTGAGCTGTGGAAAGAGGTCGTAGACGCGCCCCAGGTTGGTGTCGATTTCCTTGCGAGCGGTGTGCGCTCCCAGCTTCAGGTTGTCTTCGACAGTCATCTCGCCGAGGATGCGTCTGCCCTCCAGCGCCTGCCCGATCCCGAGTTTCACGACCTTTGCGGGTGGCAGATGATCGATACGCCGATCGTCGAGGGTGATCTGACCCTTCGTCAGGTCACCGCGATAGACCGAAAGCAAGCCGCTGATCGCTCGCAGCGTGGTTGTCTTCCCGGCGCCGTTGGCACCGAGGAGGGCCACGATCTTTCCGTCCGGGACTTCGAGCGAGATGCCGCGCAGAACCAGGATCACGTCGGAGTAGACCACCTCGACGTTCTTCAGCGC
>JBBTKD010000030.1:0-10358 GCA_038059105.1 Actinomycetota bacterium
TCCGCCTTGTTGGCGGCGAGGAGGTGCGGGGTGCCGGAGCGTTGCACGATGCGCGCCACCGCGGCATCCTCCTCCCCCACCACGGTCGTGGCATCGACGACGACGACCACCACATCGGCCGCAGCGACCGCTGCCTGAGCCTGCAGTCGGACGTCGGCGGTGAGTGCGTCGCCGCTGGTGTCCCAGCCGCCGGTGTCGACGATGATGAAATGGCGCCCCGCCCACTCGGCGTCAAACTCGCGGCGATCACGGGTCACCCCGGGGCGGGGTGCCACGACCGCCGCCTGCCGCTTGAGAACGCGGTTCACCAGGGTCGACTTGCCGACATTTGGTCGACCGATGACGGCGACCACGGGGAGGATGCTCACCGGAGCAGGATAAGAGCGCGCGCGGATGGGTCGGTTCGATCAGGTGTCGGCCCGACCTTGGGCCGACACCTGATTCCAGGGCGAGCCCATCTGGGCACGCTCTCCGGGAGCCTGGTACCGCCGTATCCCTACCATGACCGGGTGGTCGAAACCGTGCTCCTCGCTGAGCCCCGCGGCTTCTGCGCAGGGGTCGAGATGGCGATCAAGGCACTGACATGGATGGTCGGGGTCTTCGAACCGCCGGTCTACTGCTATCACGAGATCGTCCACAACGCGGCCGTCGTTTCCATCTTTCGTCGCGCCGGCGTGGTCTTTGTCGACTCGATCGATGACGTTCCGGCGGGTGCGCCGATCATGCTTTCGGCCCACGGATCCTCACCGGAGGTGACTGCTGCGGCAGAGCGAAGCAGCGCAGTCATGGTCGATGCGGTGTGCCCTCTCGTCACCAAGGTGCACCACGAGGTGAAGCGGCGCGCCGACGAGGGGTACGCCGTGATCTATGTCGGACACCGCGGTCACGACGAGGCGGTGGGCACGATGGCGGTGGCGCCCAATGCGGTGGAGCTCATTGACCCCGCCACCGGACTCGGTGGATTCGCACCTGCTGACCCAGCAAAGGTGGCCTTGCTTGCCCAGACCACGCTCGGTCTGTTCGAGTGGGATGCGGTGCTCGCCGAGGCAGAGGCCAGGTTCCCCGAATTGTGGACCGCCCGTCGATCTGACCTGTGTTACGCCACGACAAATCGCCAGGAGGCAGTCACCGCGCTCGCCGAACGCTCGGACATCGTTCTCGTCGTTGGATCGGAGAACTCCTCGAACACCCAGGCCCTCGTGCGTGTGGCGCGTGCACGGGGCGTACCGGCGTATCGGGTCGAGGGCCCAGATGGTGTCGACGCAACGTGGTTCGCCACGGCGCGGGTGGTGGGGGTGACCGCCGGTGCCTCGGCTCCCGACGCCTCAGTGCGCGCTGTCATCGCGGCGGTCGCACCATCACGTGGAGTCGAGGTGCTGCAGGTGACCACGGAGGGCGAGTACTTTCCTCCCCCGCCGCGCCTTCGCGGTTTCATCGCTGCCCTGCAGTCGGCAGTCGAGGGTGGCGTCGGGTGCCGCACCCCGGGTCGCCCCGGACCGCTCGACGAGGATCGGGAGTGGGATGCCGCCCGCGCACTTGAGTTGCTCGGAGCTAGCGCGCGCTAAGAACGACGGAGTACCGCGTCACGTTCCAACCCAACGAAGTGCCAGGAGGTGCCGACCTGGGCGACTATGTCAAGGCGCGCTAGACCTTTCCCACCAGGTCGAGCACGCGACGCACGACCTCCGGCGCCCCGATGTCGGACGTGTCGATGATCACCGCATCATCAGCGGCGCGCAGGGGTGAGATTGCTCGCGACGAGTCGAGGTGGTCGCGTCGGGCGATCTGCTCTGCAAGTTCGTCGAGATCGACTCCGCCGGCCTCGGCGTCTCGCACCCGGCGTCGGGCCCGGACCGCGACATCGGCGGTGAGAAAGATCTTGACGGGAGCCTCCGGAAAGACGACGGTGCCAATGTCTCTGCCTTCGACGACCGCATTGCCGGAGTGGGCGATCACCCAGGCGCGCTGCACTTCGACAAGGGCCGCACGGACCTCGGGATGCGCCGATACCTCGCTGACGGCTGCGGTTACATCGGGGGCGCGCAGCCGATCGGTAACGTCGACCCCGTCGAGCAGCACCTCCCCCGCTGCGCCGAAATCGATAGAGCGGCCATTCAGTGCGGCGAGGATGCCTGCAGCATCACCCGGATCCGAACCAGCAACGAGACATGTCAGGGTGACCACCCGGTAGTAGGAACCGGTGTTGAGATGGGGAATTCCCAACGCCGCGGCGACCGCGCGCGCCACGGTGCTCTTTCCGACGCCACTCGGTCCGTCTATCGCGACGACCACACGCGCTCCAGTGCCTCGGCGAAACCCGGCCAGGAGACGCTGGCCGCCTCCATCCCGATCACCACCACCGTACCGGTGATCGTCGCCGCAACTGCGGAGGCCATGGCCATCCGATGATCTCCGGCGCCGTCGAACGTTCCGGAGCGGAGCACCGCGCTACGGACGATGAATCCGTCCGGGGTCGCCGCAGCGTCGCCGCCGAGTGCGTTGACGAGGCCGACCGTTGCCGCGATTCGGTCACTCTCCTTTTCGCGCAATTCCGCAGCGTCGGCGACGACCGTCTCACCGTCGCTCACCGAGCCCAGCAAGCCGACCAGCGGCAGCTCGTCGAGCGTGCGCACCATGAGGGATCCCTCGATGCGCATGCCGTGTTGCACCGGGCCCTCCACGGTGACCGTGCCTACGGGATCGCCGAGGATGTCTCCGGTGACAATCACTTCCACTGTCGCACCCATCGCGGTCATCACATCGAGCAGGCCGGTGCGGCCCGGGTTCAGCGAAACGCCGGGGGTCGTGACCCGCGATGCGGTCAGCGCTGCCGCCGTCCACAGGAACGCTGCGGAGGACGGGTCGCCCGGAATGGTCAGATCGAGTTCGGGCACCAAACCGGGCTGCACGAGGAATCCTGCGGGGCCGATTGCCCTGCCGAGGCCGAGGGTCGTGAGCCAGCGTTCCGTGTGATTCCGAAAGCCGGGGGGCGAGTCGAGGCGGCTCTCGCCATCGGCCTGCAGCGCTGCCAGGGCGAATGCGGTGCGAACCTGGGCGCTGGCGACAGGGATCCACACCTCCGCACCGACGAGAGCTGTGCCGTGCACCGTGACCGGTGCGGTTCCCTCTGTGGAGACATCCACGGTGGCACCGAGTGCCCGAAGGGGATCCACGAGTCGACGCATCGGTCGGAGGCGCAATGAGGTGTCGCCGCTGAGCGTGGTCGTGAACGGCCGTCCCGAGACGGCGCCCGTCAGCATGCGCAGGGTCGTCCCCGAGTTGCCGGCATCGAGGGTCGCGCCCGGCTGCGTCCAGTCGTGAATGCCCGGGGAGCGAAGCGCACCATCGTCGGCAACGACGACTCCGAAGGCCCTCAGGCAGCGAATTGTCGAGGCGACATCGGCGCCGGTACCAAGGCCGGCGAGATGCGAATCACCGTGTGCCATCGCCGCGAGGATCAGGGCGCGGTGCGAGAGCGACTTGTCTCCCGGGAGGGACAGCGAGGCGTCAAAGCGGTGGGTCGGGCCAACGAAGGTGCGCGCCGGGGTCATCGGGGAAGCGTGGCAGCACCGTAGAGCGCCCGGACTTCGTCCGTCGATAGGTGTCTCCACGTTCCGGGCAAGAGGCCGGGATCCCTGATCGGGCCGATCGCGGTGCGAACCAGCGCCTCGACCTCGTGGCCGAGCGCGGAGAACATTCGGCGCACTTCGCGGTTACGGCCCTCCCCGAGTACGACCTCGACCAGCGTGCTGTCGCTGCTGCGATCGATCACGCGGGCGCTCACGGCGCTGGCGGGTCCGTCGTCTAGGTCCACCCCGGTGACGAGTTGTCCGACCACAGACTTGCCGGGGTGTCCCGTCACACGGGCAAGGTAAGTCTTCGTAACGCCATGTCGCGGATGCGTCACGATCGCGGTCAGGTCACCGTCGTTCGTGACGATCAGCAAACCTTCGCTCTCGACGTCGAGTCGGCCCACGGGGTACACCCTCGTGTCGTCAGGCACGAATTGCACGACCGTCGGCCGCCCCTGCGGATCGTCAGCCGTGCTGATCACCCCCGTTGGTTTGTACACGAGGTAATGAACCAGGCCGGGCTTGATGGGGAGAGGAATGCCGTCGATCTCCACCTTTGCGGTCTCGGGATCGACCTTTTGGCCGAGGTGCGCCGGAACTCCGTCGACGAGCACTCTTCCCTCCCGGACCAGATCCTCCGCGGCGCGCCGCGAAGCCACCCCGGAGTGCGCGATCAGCTTCTGGAGTCGTTCGATGGTTCCTCCGGTCGGAAGGGCCGCTCGAGGATCTCGACAACCGAGGCAGGCGGCACGTGATCTGCGAGAGGGGGGAGGTCGCCGAGTCCGGCGAGGCCCATCTTCTCAAGGAACAGGTCGGTCGTCCCGTACAACAACGCCTGACCGGAACCCGGTGCGGTTCCGATCACATCGACGAGACCGCGTCGCTCCAGTGTGCGCAACGCCTGTTCCGAGTCCACTCCCCTGATGTCGGCGACCTGTCCTCTCGAGACGGGCTGCCGGTAGGCGACAACCGCAAGTGTCTCGAGTGCGGCACGGGAGAGGCGGGCTGCGGTCGGAGAAGCTGCGAAGCGCTCCAAATAGGGCCGCAGGTCGGGGCGGGTGTAGAGACGCCAGCCTCCCCCTGCCTCGCGCAGCACGAGACCGCTTCCGCTCGCCGACAGCCTGTCTGCGAGTGACCGAAGCGCAGTCGCCACGTCGGCCGGCGGGATCTCGAGCACCTGCGACAGATCGGCATTCGACACCGGACCCTCGGCGACGAAGAGCACCGCTTCGATGGCGGCGACAGTGTCGGTCATACGTCCCACTCGCTGAGGAGCGAGCCAGCAGCAGAGGCAGTCCGTCGCAGCACGATCGGCGCCCGGTGATCGGCCTGGCGGGCTTCGACGAGACCCCAGCGAGCCAGTTCGAGTACCGCGAGGAAGTATGCGACGAGTTCGATCGGTCGCTGCAGGTGGGCCGTGATGCGATCGAAATCGGTCTCGATCTCGGCGTCGAGACGTCGGCGCAGCTCTGCGATGGCGTCCGTGACCGACGGCAACTCGAGATCGAGGTGGTCGAGATCCAGCTCCTCCCCCACCCTGGTGAGTACCCGCTCAGCGATGCGGGTGAGCTCGGACGAGCTCACGCCGATCCGCAGCGCTTGCGGTGGCGGGGTCACATCCGGATCGAGACCAACGTCTCGGGGTACGAGCAGCTCGGTCGCTTCGAGGCGGAGTCCGAGCACGGTTGCTACATCCTTGAAAGTCAGGTTGGCGAGGAGCCTTGCCAGGAGGCGGTCGCGTTCCTCGGCGAGCAGAAGGTCTTCGTCGAGGTCCACCGTTCCGTCGCCAGGCAGCAAGCGTCGCGCCTTCAACTGGATGAGTGTCGCCGCAATGACGAGGAACTCCGATGTCACCTCGAGATCCATGGTGCGCATGAGGTCGAGGTGGGAGAGGTACTCCGACACCAGGTCGGAGAGGCTGACCTCCGTGACCTCGAGGCGACGAGACGTGATGAGCTGCAGCAACAGGTCGAGAGGACCCTCGAAGACCGGCGTCCGCACCTCGTATGTCATCGCGGGGCCATCGTATCGACGGTGGTGGTTGCGGCGACGCTCATTCGTCGTCGGCCCGGCGCAGGACCGCCCAATCGGCGGTATCGATTCCAGGCGGAGCCGAGGCAGACCGATGTCCATCAGCAAAGGCAACGACGATGCCGGCTTCGCCCGATTGGACGAGGTCGATCGAACCCAGTGCCCCGTGTTCGAGGTAAATCCGCATGTGGGCGGTAACGGGAAGGTGAAACATTGCGAGCAGGGATGCCACGGAACGGCCCCACACACCCAGCCCGGCATGTGCCTTTCCGACGTCGTGGAGCAGAGCCGCGCGGACGAGATCAGTGCGTGCCGGAACGGCATCCTCCACCGCTCTCGCGGTACGGACCGAATGCGCCTGATCCATCGCAGGCAGAAGTGCGAACAAGTGTGCCACGGGACCATGAAGCACTGAAGCGATGAACAACTGGTCGGCAGGGTCGGGTCGGCGCGCCACGATCGATCGAAAGAATCGCCGGATCAAATGCGGCAGCGAACGCGGACTCACACCACCACCCGAATCACCCATCCGATCCACGAACTGAGGAATGACAGAGCACCGTCGAATACGAACACGAGCGCAATGAGGATAAGAAACCCGTACTGGGAGATGCGGGTGTAGATGCGGCGGCCCGCGGGCGGCAGCACCAGGGGAAGGAGCCGGCTGCCGTCGAGGGGCGGGATCGGGAGCATGTTGAACACGGCGAGTGCTGCGTTCACGATGAGGAACCCAGCCATCACTCGTCCGTAGAGGCTCCCACTCTCGAGGACGATGGTTCCTCCGACCTGGTGAAACGGGCCCAGTCGCCCGGCGATCAGCGCCAGCGTCAGGTTGGTGGCGGGTCCGGCGAGCGCGGTGAGGGCCATTCCCTCCCACGGACGGGCAAACCCCGACGGGTTGACCGGTACCGGCTTGGCCCATCCGAAGACGTTCTGACCGCTTACGGCAAGCATCGCCGGCAGCAGGACGGATCCGAATGGATCAACGTGCTTCAGGGGGTTCAGGGTGAGGCGCCCGGCGGCGTGCGCCGTTACGTCGCCGAGGCGATAAGCGGCGAGGCCGTGAGCCACCTCGTGCAGCACGACGGACGGGATGAGGATCGCGACGAAGAGGAGTGCATCCAGGATTCCATTGTCGTGCAGGGTCACGGTTGGCACCGATCACCGGAGCGGGTCGGTGCCCGCTCAGGTGGGAATGGCCGCTTGGCAGTCGACACAGTGCACCGACTCGGGTCGGTGGTCGAGCCGGGCCGCACCGATCTCCTTGCCACAATGTGCGCACCGCCCATAAGTGCCGTCGGCGATTCGCTGTAGAGCGGCATCGACCTCATCCAGACTCTTCTTGATCGACTCGATCAATCCAAGGACCTCGGTGCGTTCGGCGGTTGCGGATGCCGCATCGGCAAACCCTTCTCCGAAGTCGACATCCTCACGGAGGTCGCCGCTATCGCTTGCCCCGAGCTCGGCGAGCTGATGCAGCAGCTCGGCGCGCTGGGTGATGAGGCGTTTCTCGGCGGTTTGATTGGACATGTCATCGCCTTTAACTGCGCGGGTGTGTCGTCTTGTATACCTCGAGAAGGTGACGCGGCGACACTCGCGTGTAGACCTGAGTGGTCGAAATGCTAGCGTGACCGAGCAGCTCCTGGACGGTTCTCAGGTCCGCTCCCCCTTCGACCATGTGGGTCGCCGCGCTGTGGCGGAGCACGTGCGGCGATACCGTTCCTTCCGGCAGCCCGGCGCGGCGTCCCGCAGCGCGCACCGCCTCCCACACTCCTTGACGGGTGATCCGTCCCCCATGCAGATTGAGGAACACCGCCCTTCCCGAACGCGCGGTACGGAGCGCGGCGCGATCCGGCATCCACTGCTCGAGCGCGTGGCGAGCGGCACTCCCAACCGGGACGAGTCGCTGCTTGTCGCCCTTTCCCGTCACGAGAGCAGTGCCCGAAGCAATGTCCAGGTCGAGTTCGTCCAGAGCAACTGCCTCCGTGACCCGACATCCGGTGGCATAGAGAAACTCGAGCACCGCCCGGTCACGGCGGCCCGATCGAATTCCCGGGTCGGGGGCTTCCAGCACGGCGAACGTCTCTTCCACCGTGAGCGCCTTCGGAAGTGCCCGGGGACGCCGGGGTGAGTCGACGAGCCTCGTGGGGTCTGAGGAGGCAAGACCCTCCGTGAGCAGGAAGCGGTGGAAGCCCCTGATGGCCGCAAGGCGCCTCGCCACCGTTGTTGCGGCAAGTCCGCTGGCGTGCTGCGCGGCCATGAATCCGGAGACGCTCGCTGGATCAGGCGGTGCCTCGCCGAGGTGTTCGAGGTAGACCACAAGGTCGTGGCGGTAGGCGGTGACCGTTGCCGGTGAGAGTCCCCGTTCCGCACGCAGCGAGGCGAGGTATTCCTCGGCAAGATCGGGCAATGCCGCTTGCGCGGCCGCCATCAGGCTCGGTCCGGGAGCGGGCTGAGGGCTGGCGCGACCGCAGCACCCCTGTTCCGTCGCAGGGCGACGGCCGCTTCGATGAAGCCGACGAACAGCGGGTGTGGTGTGTCCGGCCGCGACTTGAACTCCGGATGGAACTGCGATGCCACGAAGTAGGGGTGCTCCGGGAGTTCGATGATCTCGACGAGCTGGTCATCGGGTGACATACCCGCCATCAGCATGCCCGCTTCGACGAGATCCGTGCGATAGCGATTGTTCACCTCGTAGCGGTGCCGGTGGCGTTCGTAGATCAGCTCTTCCCCGTAGAGCCGCCGCGAATGAGAGCCGGGGGCGAGGCGGGCTGCGTACAAGCCGAGCCGCATGGTTCCTCCGAGGTCTTCCACTGTCTGCTGCGAGTCCATGAGATCGATCACGGGGTGCGGTGTGAGGGGGTCGAATTCACTCGAGTTCGCATCGGGGATGCCGAGACGGGCACGGGCGAATTCGATGACGGCGCATTGCAGGCCCAGGCACAGACCGAGGAAGGGAATGCGGTTCTCGCGGGCCAGCCGAACCGCGGCGATCTTGCCTTCGATGCCGCGAACCCCAAATCCGCCCGGTACCACGATGCCATCGAAACCATCGAGGCGACCGGCGACCAGCATGCCTTCCAACTCGTCGCTCGCCACCCAGTGCAGGTCGAGTGCGACACCGTGGGCGAGTGCCCCGTGTTTCAACGCTTCCACGACGGAGAGGTAGGCGTCGGGAAGATCGACGTACTTGCCGACGAGTGCGATAGAGACCTTTTCCGTCGCACGATTGATGCGATCCGCCATCGCACTCCAGGCCTTGAGGTCGGGCGGAGGGACGTTGATCCCGAGCTTGCGGCACACGACATCGTCGAGACCGCCGGCGTGGAGGAGGAGTGGGACCTCATAGATGTTGGCGACATTCGGGGCATTGATCACCGCGGACACTGGGACGTCACAGAAGAGACTGATCTTGCGCCGTTCGGCCTCGTCGATGGGACGATCCGAACGGACCACGATGGCGTCTGGCTGGATACCCCGGCTGCGAAGTTCGGCAACGCTGTGCTGGGTCGGTTTCGTCTTCATTTCCTCGGACGGCCCGATATACGGGGCGAGCGTCACGTGGATGAAGACGGCCGAATCGTGTCCGACATCGTTGCGCAGTTGCCGAACGGCTTCGAGGAACGGCAGGATCTCGATGTCTCCGACGGTGCCACCGATCTCCGTGATGACAACATCGGCCTCGGTCCGCTGTCCGAGACGCCTGATGCGGCTCTTGATCTCATTGGTGATGTGCGGGATCACCTGAACCGTGTCGCCGAGGTAATCACCGCGACGTTCCTTCTGGATCACCGTCTGGTACACCGACCCCGTCGTCACATTCGAGTCGCGTTGCAGGTTACGACCGGTGAATCGCTCGTAGTGTCCGAGATCGAGGTCGGTCTCTCCCCCATCGTCGGTGACGAACACCTCACCGTGTTGGAACGGATTCATGGTGCCGGGGTCGACGTTGATATACGGGTCGAGCTTCTGGTTGACGACCGAGAGGCCCCGGGAGCGAAGAAGGCGACCGACCGACGCGGCCGTGATGCCTTTGCCCAGACTGCTTACCACCCCGCCGGTGACGAAGACGTATTTAGTCATGTCCCTGGGAATGTGATCGTAGCACTCGTTGCGGACTCAGCCCTGTCTCCGCGATGCGGCGAGGGCGAGAAGTTCGGAGGCATGGTCGCGACCTGAATCGCTCTCACCGATGCCGCCGAGCATGCGCGAGATCTCTGCGACGCGGTCATCGCCTTCGACCCGGCGCACCGTCGCCTCCCGACCGTTGCGCTCGACCACGAACTGCGTATCGGCGAACGCCGCCACCTGCGGCAGATGGGTGACGACGAGGACCTGGCGTCCGGTGGAGAGTCGGGCGAGCAGCTCCCCCATCGCCAGCGCGGTCGATCCACCCACACCGGCGTCGATCTCGTCGAAGGCGACGACCTCGGCGTCGGCTACGCCTGCCGCAACCCGAATGGCGAGGACGAGTCTGCTCAACTCGCCACCCGAGGCGACTCGCGATACCGGGGCGGGCGTGAGGCCGCTGTCGGAGGCGAAGAGGAGCCGAACCCGATCCGCTCCGTGGGGACCGGGCGGAGCGGCATCGACTTCCACCGCGAGAACGGGTTCACGAAATCCGAGGTGGCGGAGGTGCTCCAAGGAATCCTCAGCGAGCTGCTTACCTCCCATCCGCCGTGCCACCGCCAGGGTCTCTCCGGCGGCGCTGGCAGCTGACTCGGCTGCGGCGATGTCCGCCGCGATGGTCTCGGC
>JBBTKD010000031.1:0-8561 GCA_038059105.1 Actinomycetota bacterium
CTGCGCCCACAGCTACGACCAGGATCGTCGAGATCTCGACGGAGTGCCGCGGGTAACGGAAAGCTCGGAGCGGCGCTGCATCGGGCGACGATCGCCAGAACCAACCCAGCGATCCGGGCGATGCTGAATACCCGGCGTCCATTCACGAACACCCTCCTGCTCGAATGGTCCCTTTACACCCCCAGAGCGGGTTCGGTTCTCGTTTTGGGTTCCGAGTCTCTTCAGGACGCCGGCAGGGTGGATCCATGGAGATCCCCGTGGGGACGGGAACAACCGACATCTTCTGCTCGCTGGGATCGGATCTCGAGCGCCGCGCCACTGGGAGCGTCTCGGGCAACTCCTGACGCTCCTACCATGATGCCGACTCCTGGGAGGCGCACATGGTCCCTCAAACCTTCCGTTGGACGGGTCGACTTGGCCCTTTGGATCTTGAGGTGTCCGACAGCACCTTCCAGCCCTCGACGATCTCAGTGCTGCTGGCCGACGCACTGGAGGTTCACCAGGGTGACGAGGTGATCGATGTCGGATGTGGCTCGGGCATCCTGTCGATCATCGCTGCCAAGCTGGGGGCGCTCCGGGTCTTCGGAATGGACACGGCACCCGACGTCGTTGGGGTCGCCTCCCGCAACGCCGCCCGCCACGGCGTCGCGCACACCGTCACCTTCCTGCACGGCGATCTGTTCGCTCCTCTTTCTCCGGAGGTGCGGGCCGACGTGATCATCGGCGACGTCTCCGGGATCCCGGATTCCCTGGCCGTGGAGAGCGGCTGGTTTCCGAGCCGCGCCGGAGGCGGACCGCGGGGCTCGGAGCTGCCGATCCGGATGCTCCGAGCGGCCCGGGAGCGCCTCCGCGCCGGAGGACGTCTCTTTCTCCCCACCGGCACTCTCCAGGACGAGGGGGCGATCCTGCGGACGGCCCGCGCGCTCTACGGGAAGATCACCCAGCTCACCGAGCGTCAGATCCCGCTTCCCCGCGCCCTCGCCGAGACCTCGGCTTTGGTAAAGCTCGCCAAGGAGAAGACCGTGCGGCTGGCCGAGCGAGGCTCGCGACTCGTGTGGACCGCCCGCGTCTGGGAGTGCACCGCGCCGTGATTCGCGGAGCAATCTCCTGCTGTCACTCTCAGGCGAGGGACACAGTTGGATGGAAGTGCGCGATTCTTCGGTGAGGAGCAACCCTGGCTACACGCGCTGCCGACTCGGATAGCCGAGGTAGTTCTTCGGATACGCAACCGGGATCACCAGCACCGAACAATTGCCTTCGCCCGTGTCCCCGACAGATCCCCCGGCACTCTCGAGGAGGTGGTCGACACTCCCCGGATGTCTGCTCCTCGACTTCGACTCTGCTGGCCTGTGTCGCAGGTTGCGGGAGTACTGGCACTATCAACCCGGATCGTTCGACCCGCCGGTGGAATGGGGCGAGTGACCGTCACTCCACCGCTCATCATCGCGTCGGAGAGAGGACTCGAACCTCCCCCCTCACACCCGGTACTGGCTCGTTCCGCGCTTGAGGTAGACGCCGTCTCCCCGTTTTCCGTGGTATTCGCCGGCTTCGATGATCACTCTTCCCCGCGACAGGACTGTTTCCACTTTGCCGGTGACCTCGCGGCCCTCGTAGGCGGAGTAGTCCACTCGCATGTGGTGGCTCTTCACTGACAGGGTGTGCTTCTTCTTGGCGTCGAAGATCACGATATCGGCGTCGGCTCCGGGAGCGATCGTCCCCTTCTTCGGGTAGAGGCCGAACATCTTTGCTGGCGTCGTCGCGACGATCTCCACGAACCGGTTCAGGTTCAACCGTTTGCCGTTGATGGCACCGTCGTACATCACCTCGAAGCGCGGTTCCACCCCCGGCATCCCGTTGGGGATCTTGGAGAAGTCGCCCTCACCCAGCCGCTTCTGCATGCCCAGCAGCGGATGCTCGTCGAAACAGAACGGGCAGTGGTCGGTGGACACCACCTGCAGATCGTTGGTGGCGAGGCCCTTCCACAGTGCTTCTTGATGACCGGCGAGGCGGTCGCGCATCGGCGGGGAGCACACGTACTTGGCGCCTTCGAATCCGTTGCCCATCTCCTCGAGACCGAAGAACAGATACTGCGGGCAGGTCTCGGCGAACACATTGAGTCCGCGGTCGCGGGCGATCTTGACTTCCTCGAGCGCTTCCTTGGCCGACATATGCACGATGTACAGCTGGGCACCAGTCAACTCGGCGAGCACGATTGCCCGGTGAGCAGCCTCGCCCTCGAGCAACGACTTGCGCACCAGTGAGTGGTAGATCGGGTCGGTCTCGCCGCGCTTCAGCGCCTGCTCGGCGTAGACGTCGATGGCGATGCCGTTCTCGGCGTGCATGCAGATCGTGGCGCCGATCTCGGCGGCCTTCTGCATTGCCCGGAGGATCTCGCCGTCGTTCGAGTAGAAGACCCCGGGATAGGCCATGAACATCTTGAACGAGGTGACCCCCTCGTCCATGAGCATCCCCATCTCTTTGAGGGTCTGATCGTTGATGTCACCGGTGATCACGTGAAGGCCGTAGTCGATGGCGACGTTGCCATCGGCCTTGGCGCGCCAGGCCTCGTAGCCCTCCATCGCCGAGGCGCCCTTCAACTGGACGGCGAAGTCGATGATCGTTGTGGTGCCTCCGAAGGCTGCAGCGCGAGTGCCGGTTTCGAAGGAGTCCGAGGCGGAGGTGCCGCCGAACGGGAGCTCCATGTGGGTGTGGACGTCGATGGCGCCGGGGAAGACGTACTTGCCCTTGGCGTCGATCTCTTTGTCGGCCTTCCACTTCTGGCTTCCATGAGAGGCGAGAGCGACGACCTTCTCGCCGTCGACGAGCACGTCGGCCGCCATGGTTTCGGTGGCGGTGATCACGGTGCCGTTCTTGATAAGGGTGGTGGACATTGGGTGCCCCTTTGCTGTTACGCAATACGCAATACGCAATACGCAATACGTTCGGAGCAGGAATCTACTCAGGTGGGGCGAGACCTGCTGCGCGCCCCTTGCCTCTTGGCTTCGCTCGACTGGCCTGCACCCGGCGTGTGAGAAGGATCAGCTGGCGCTTGATGTGATCGAGTTTGTCGAGCACCCCCGGGCTCGTCACCCCGTGGATATCCGCAGCTAACTGCAGCAGGATGAACAACTCTGCCACCGACCCCGATGCGATCCGAAGGAACCGCTCCAGGTCGCCCGGTGAGCCCCTCCCAAGGCCTTCAGCGATGTTGACCGGGATCGACACGGAGGCTCGCTGGATCTGGCTGGTCATCCCGAAACGCTCGGAGCGCGGCAGGCTTGCCGTCAGTTCGTACACCATCCGTGTGAGCTCAGTGGAATTGCGAAGCACCCGGTTGTCGGTGAGGTCACGCACGAGCGAACGCGTATCACGAGTGGGCTCATGATGGAAGACCTTCACACGCAAGTCGCAACGTATTGCGTATTGCGTATTGCGTTCCCGGCGCTACTTACTCGCCTCCGCGATCGCCTTTCCCAATATCGCGATGCCTTCGTCGGCTTCGGCTTCGGTCAACGACAGGGGTGGGGCGATTCTCAGGCAGTTGCCGTTGAGGCCGCCTTTGCCGACCAGCAGGCCGCCCTCCCGCGCCTTCTCCAGGATCGCCGACGCGGCGGCGGCGTTGGGTTCTTTGGTGCCGGGCTTCACCAGCTCGACGCCGATCATCAAGCCCTTGCCGCGCACCTCGCCGATGATGTCGTGCTTCTCGCCCATGTCCTCGATCGCCGACTTCATGTGACGACCCACCTTCGAGGCGTTGGTCTGGAGGTCGTGTTCCAGCAGGTAATCGAGGTTGGCGAGCGCGCCGGCCATCGCCAGTGGGTTGCCGCCAAAGGTGGAGATCGAGTTGGCGGTGAACGAATCCATGATCTCGGCGCGGGCGATCACTCCCCCGATGGCCATGCCGTTGCCGAGACCCTTGGCGAAGGTGAGCATGTCGGGGACGATTCCGTGTGCCTGGTAGCCCCAGAAGTTCTCACCGGTACGACCCCATCCGGTCTGCACCTCGTCGGAGATGAAGAGGATCCCGTGGCGATCGAGCACCTTCTTCATCTCACCGAAGAAACCGTCGGGGGGAACGACGAAGCCGCCAACGCCCTGGATCGGCTCGGCGATCATGCAAGCGACATTGCCGGCGGTGGCCACGGCGAGCATGTCTTCGAGATCCTGCACGCACGCCTTGGTGAAATCGGCATCGGGAAGATGACCGAACGGGCTGCGGTACTTGTATCCGCCGTGCACGTACGTCACCTGGATCGGCGACAACGAAGTCACTGACCACGAGCGGATGCCGGTCACCGCCACCGCGCTGAACGAGCGACCGTGATACGAGTTGCGCAGCGCCAGCACCTGATTCGATTGCCGGATTCCGGTGGCGAGCATCAGCGCGGTGTCGTTCGCTTCCGATCCGCTGTTGGTGAAGAACACCTTGGCGTTCGGGATGCCCGACAGACCGGCGAGTTTCTCGGCGAGCTCGATCTGACCTTCGATCAGATACAGCGTCGAGGTGTGGAGCATCTTGGCGGCCTGCTCCTGGATCGCCTTCACAACGGCCGGGGTCTTGTACCCGGTCATCGTGGTGAGGATCCCCCCGAAGAAGTCGAGATACTCGTTGCCCTCGGCGTCGATCACTCGCCGCCCGTCACCGTCGACGAGCGAGATCGGGTGCTCGTAATAGAGCGCAATCCAGGCGGGAAGTACTGCCTTGTGTCGCTTCAGAAGGTCAGCGTGCTTCGCCATCCATTCCTCGTCGTCGGGGTCACAAAGGCTAGCGATAGCACCGACCGAGCGGTTTGGCCTCAAGGGCTGCCCCCCTCCCCCCTCCGGGGTACTCCCCCCTTCGGGTGGAGAAACAGAGCATGGGGTGGGAGTGAACGACGGTGGCGGATCGCGAGCCCCGCTGCGATACTCCCTCGTTCGGTCACCGGATGCGGCACCTCCCTCGAGTTGCTGCCCAAGGGAGGGACGCGAGTGGGCGAGCGTGGAGCAGTCGGCAGCTCGATCCTGGCTGTCCTTGGCGGAGCCGCCGGCGTCGGCCTGCTCGTAGGCGCCTTGCTCGGAGTGACCGGAGCGGTCAGTCTCCTTGGTGAGACCGGCACCGTCGCCGATGCTGCCAACGCCTCCTATTTCGATTGCCCCGATGGGACGGCGATCGGAGCCTTTGGCCGCGGCGATCGGGTGCTGATCACCGGGCGCGACGACTCCGGTGACTGGGCGGAGGTGCGCTCCCCTGAGGCGGCGAACGCCCGGGTGTGGATGCGCTCACGCCAGGTGCTCGCCGACCGCGACACCACCGGACTCCCCGTGGTTGGGTGCAACGTGCCGGTGGTCGCCATCTTCGGGGACATCCCCGACGAGACAACAACGACGACCGTTCCGGGCGATACAACCACTTCGACAACGACGACAATCCCGGGCGATACCACGACCACGAGTTCGACGACGACCACCACCACGGCCGGGACCACGACGACCACGGTGGCCCTGCCAACCGTCGGGACCGTGACCAGCACCAAGAATCCCATCTGGGAGGCGCGGCCCCCCGACACCCAGGGTTGTAATGATCAACCCACCCAGCCGATTGAGAGTGTGATCCGCGCCGCGGTAACTGCTCCGGCCGGAGTGCAGTCGGTGATGCTGTACTGGTCGGTGAACGGCTTCAGCGGCTCCAAAGCGATGGGACCGTCGACGGGGAACGACTACGTCGGCATTCTCGGCAAGTTCTACACCGACAACCCCAACGCCGTGCCCGACGGCCAGACCCGAACGATCACCGTGATCGTTCGGGTGATCGATGACCTTGGACGCCAGGCGGAGAACCAGACCACCGTCACCCTCACGGATTGCGCGCCATTCGGATGAACCGCAATCTCATCATCGGGTTCGCCGGCGGTCTCGCCTTTGCCGCCTTCGTTGTCTTGGGGATCATCGCCGCGGACGCACTCACCGATGAGGGTGGGGGCGAGTCACGATTGCCCGCGATCAGCGGAGACACGATCGACATCGCAGCTGGTCGTGCCGCCGGCGACATGATCGACATAACAACGGGTAGTCCCGCCACCGATATTACGACGGAGCTACCGGTCGGCCCGCCCGTCGATCCACCACGCACCGGCCTGGCACCGATCGAGACAGTCGGAGGCGTGTTCGGTGATGTCCCCGTGGACTCCTCCGGAGTCCCCACCGGCGAGGATCTCGTTCTCGTCGACGGTCCGATCCTCGCCACCATCGCCCTGCCGGGTCTTCCCGAGACTCCATTCCCCGACTTCTATTTCGACTTCCCATTGTTCACCGGGTTCCTCTTTGTGGACAGCTGCGCCGATGACAGCGGTTTGCCGGGGTGCCCTGCCGGCGTTGGCGGAACCGTTCTCGCCCCCCTCGACGGTGGACTTGACTCCCTCGGCGACTTCCGACTCGGAACCCGCCTCGGTTCCGCACCGAGGAGTGAGGACTGTTTTGCGTACACCGATCGGCAGCCCCGCGAAACCCAGCACCCCGTCTACCTGTGGTCCAGCCACCCTGCCTCGTACGACATCAGGATCCTCCCCAACCCGATCGACGACCCCGGCACCGTGGACATCATCGGCTTCGGCAACGCCGACCCGGAACATCTCGAGTTCTTGCGCTGGACGGAAGACGCCGTGGAAGGTCGACTCGCAACCAGCGCCTGGCCCCGTGCCTGTTTTGTCATCCCCGAGCATCCCGATGACACGAGCTACGTCGTGGAGGTCGAAGCCACGAGCTTCCTCGGGGAGACTGCCTCGCGGACCTACATCTTCGAGGTGCCCGAAGGCCGTCGCCCATCTGTCTCGTACGAGCCCTTCAGTGATCACGACGTGCGCGTCTACGTTCCGATCACGGCATCGCAGTCGGCGGCGGTCACCGTGATCGACGCCGATGACCCCACAAGCTGCTCGGAGGTCGAGGCCGACGGGCGCGCCCGATTCGGATCGATTCTCCCCAGCGCGGATGGACGCTTCATCATGGACTGGGGCCGACAGGCGCTGACCGGTGCCCGGGCCGCCACCGAACCCCTCGACCCCGCGTACGACGCCCATCAGGTGGTCAATGTCATGGGACTCAGCAGTGGGACCAGATACCGCCTGTGCGTGTGGTGGCTCGAGGGTCCCGACCGGTCGTTCAGTGAGGCATCGATCGTCGAGCGCGAGGTGCACTGGTTCACCACGCCGGACCGTCCTACGGCCCTGATTGAGTACTTCTCCGTCCAGAACACAAGTGGTCGCAGTGTCGAGGCCGGCGAGTACCGCATCACCGCCGCCTGTCCTGGCGGTGGAACCGTTGCGGTGCCCGACGTCCGTCTCGACAACAACGAAGCAACCGGCACACCCCTGGATGCCCGGCCGGTGCTATGCGACTACGACGGACGCCGCGCTCCCGCAGCAGTCGTGGTGCGCGCCGTCACTGAGGCATACACCAAGGAGTTCAGTATTCCGCTGACCGCATCATGGATTCCGTTTGTCGGTGTGCGCGCCGTCTTCTTCGATGTCGATCTGGCAGACGGCGACCGCGACCCGGGTTCCTTGGATGTCTCGTTCCTGGTCACCTACCGCTGGGCGAGCGGGGGCGCGGGATTCGGGGCCGACTGGGGATTTGGTCTCACCGGCGCGTTCGAACCTGATCCCGAGGATCCCGCGGTGCTCGATGACATCATTCGCATCGATATCTTCGCCAGCGGCGTCTCGCCCGACGGACGCGATGGAATCCGCGTGAATGCCGCGTTCGATCGACCGGTGCGGCTCTCAGCCTGGGTCTTGCCGCACCGCCTGTTCACCAGTCTCACGGGTGAGGATCCGCTGTGTCTCACCGGCGAGCGTCCCACGATCAGTGTGGACACCCTCAGCGAATCGCACTCATTCCGTCTCGGCGGTCTGTGCACCCTCACCGCGTACACGGTCGTGATCGAGGCCGAGGACGAGGCGGGCAACCGCGGCGTCTTCACCGACATGACGGTCCCGGCCGCACTCTTCGTGGCGGGCACCAATGTCTTCAGCGACTTCGACGCCACCGGTCACACCGACGGATACCACGTCAACTATTTCGTCGAGAACAGCGCAGCCTCAACGCTCTCGGCCGTCTTCACCAACGCCTTCGAGGTCAGTGTGCAGGGGGTGGATTGGGACATGCGTCGATCCAATCGCTGCCTGAGCGAGAACCGCGTTGGGACTCCTGGTTTCGAGCTCGGATTGCCCAGGACCGCGGTGTGGGCTGACGAAGTAGCGGTGACCATCTACTTCGAAGCCGATGAGGCTTCTTTCGCTGGCTCAGACGGTTGCGCTTCCCTCGGATGGGGTCACTCGCTGTGGCGGGCGAGTATCACCGCGACCTTCTCGATTGAAGACTTCGAGCGGGGCGTGACCATCCCCGTCAGCGCCAGTGAGGTGACTGGGGCCATCGGCGGACGTCCCGTCGACTTCAACGTCATCATCCGCGGCAGCGTCACCGACTGAGGGGTCGGCCTACGCCTCGACCAGCGGACCGTAGGCGTCGGGACGGCGGTCCCGGTAGAACGCCCACTGCTGGCGGACCTCTTCGATCATGTCGAG
>JBBTKD010000032.1:0-1033 GCA_038059105.1 Actinomycetota bacterium
CGGGTCGCAGGACGCATCCGTGTCCCGCTGCCGGCGCAGGGAATCACGGCAACGGAAACCGCGGCGGTCATGTCCGGCACGGTACCGGAAGGGATGGTCGGCCTGGGGTAACGCTCGGGAGATGGCGCATCCATCGATACGCCCTCCTAGCCTCGCCGCCATGCGAATCCTGGTGGCGCGGTGCACCGTTGACTACACCGGGCGTCTTGACGCTCATCTCCCGTCGGCGACCCGTCTGATCATGGTGAAGGCGGACGGCTGTGTTGCGGTGCATTCCGACGGTGGCGCCTACAAGCCTCTCAACTGGATGAACGCCCCCAATCATCTCAATGATCAGCCCGCTCGATGGGTTGTCACCAATCCCAAGGGCGAGACCCTCGTGATCAACATCGAGGAGGTGATCGCCGAATGGAGTCACGACCTCGGCGTCGATCCGGGGCTCGAGAAAGATGGCGTCGAGAAGAACATGCAGGAACTGCTCGCCGACAGAGCGACGCTGATCGAACCCGATCTCGAGATCCTCCAGAGGGAATACCCCACGGACATCGGTCCCGTGGACCTGCTGTGCCGGGATCGCGACGGACAGGTGGTCGCGGTCGAGATCAAGCGGCGCGGCGAGATCGACGGGGTCGAGCAACTCGTGAGGTATCTCGACTGGCTCAACCGCGACTCCAAGCTCGGTGCGGTCCGCGGCATCCTCGTGGCAACGAAGGTCACCCCCCAAGCCCGAACCCTCGCCGCCACCCGTGGCGTTACCTGGGTAGAAGTGGACTACGAAGAGCTGCGCGGCAGCGAGTCGCGCGCCCCGAGACTCTTCTGAGTAGGCATCAGGCATCAGGCATCAGGCATCAGGCATTGTGGGCTTCTCTGGCTGGAGCCTGGTGCCTGGCGCCTGGTGCCTACAAAAGACTTTCCAGATCAAACCCACTGGAGGGATGCCGCAACTTGGCCAAGGCGCGGCCCTCGATCTGACGCACCCGTTCCCGGGTGAGGTCGAACTTGGTGCCGACGTCTGACAGGGTGCGGGGCGATT
>JBBTKD010000033.1:0-2921 GCA_038059105.1 Actinomycetota bacterium
GCGGTCACGACCACTGCCTCCACGACCACGACCGTTGCGGCGACGACGACGGTTCCCCCAGTCCCGCTCGATCCGTTTGGGGCGACGATCCCGGAACTCTCGGCTGCGATGGATGAGGGTCGGCTGACATCGGTCGCACTCGTTCAGTTCTATCTCGCTCGCATCGCCGAATACGACGACGAGATCAACGCGATGATCTCCATCAACCCGGATGCGATCCGCGACGCCGCAATCCTCGATCTGGAGCGTGCCGCCGGAACCATCCATGGTCCACTCCACGGGATCCCGATCGTGCTCAAAGACAACATCGGGACCGCAGACATGCCCACGACTGCGGGTTCGCTGTCGCTCGATGGATTCATCCCCGTCGCCGACGCCACCCAGGTGGCTCGGCTGCGCGAGGCCGGGGCGATCATCCTGGGCAAGACGAACCTGCACGAGTTCGCCCGCGACATCACCACCGTGTCTTCTCTCGGAGGACAGACCCACAACCCCTACGACCTCACCCGCAACCCTGGGGGCTCGAGCGGAGGCACCGGCGCTGCGCTCGCCGCCGAGTTCGCCAGTGCTGGCCTGGGCACCGACACATGCGGATCGATCCGGATTCCTTCGGCTCACAACCACCTCTACGGTCTTCGTCCCACCGTCGGACTCACACCAACCGACGGGGTGATCCCGCTCAGCTTCACCGAGGACACGGTCGGTCCACTCGCCAGGACGGTGATCGACCTCGCCATCGTTCTCGACGTCACCGCCGACTCGGGCACCATGTATACAGACGCCGCCGCCGCGGGATCCCTCGAGGGCATCCGCATCGGGGCCGTCGACGTCCTGTTCAACGGCGACTCCGGGGTGAATGCCACGGTGCGCTCCGCCCTCGACCTGATGGAGGCCAACGGCGCCGAAGTTGTTCCTGCACCCATTCCCGGTTTCAACGACTTGCGAGGGAGTGCGGCGGGAGTGTTCCTCAGGGAGTGGCAAACGGCACTCGACGACTACCTGGCATCGCAGCCCGATGCACCGTTCCACACGCTGGCCGAGATTGCGGCGTCGGGTCTGTACCACTCCAGCCTCTCCGCGCTCTTCCAGCGAGCCCTCGCGGCAGCCATCGACTCCGCCGAGTACCGCAACGCGTTGGACCGCCGTGAGGTGGTGCGATCCGCGATCGAGGGATACCTCGAGGCCAACGATCTCGATGCTCTCGCCTATCCGACGATCACACAGCCTCCCGCCACGATCGGGGTCACGCAGAACGGCAACAATTGCGGAACCGCTTCGGTCGGTGGCCTCCCCGCAATCGTGCTGCCCGCCGGCTTCACAACCGGAGGACTCCCTGTTGGCCTGGAGCTGATGGGAGCGCGATTCTCCGAAGCAACCCTGATCAGCATCGCCGCGGGCTACGAGAGAGTCGCGCCCGCACGCGTGCCGCCGGAGTTGTGAGAGACAGGTCCATCGTCAATCGTCCATCGCCGGACCGGTGCGATGACGCGGCATCGAACTCGAGTCGCCAAACGCTTTCGACATGGTTCGACGCGAGCACGCCTCCATCACCCTTCCCACGAGTGACGGCCGGCATGGGGCAGGGGCCCCATGCTCGGAGGAGGGTTGGGGGTGGGGCCCCAACCCGGGTCGAAAAGAATTGCTCGGAGGAGGGTTGGGGGTGGGGCCCCAACCCGGGTCTGGGAAACATGTCCCGCGAAATCTTCTCTCTCCCCACCTTGACCCAGAGCCCGGGAAACGGCTACAACCGGTGCTCTTCCCCTCCTTTCGGATCGCGCTCTACGCCCCGAAGGACACTGCTTGACGGCGGCACATCCGTGTAATTACACTCGTGTGTTACCGCTAGAGGTAGTGGTGGTGAAACCGCAAACCACTACATCTTGTGGATGTGGAGAACGATCTGCCTTTCGGCGAGTTGTCCACAACAGGAAGGGCGCTGGGGCGCTGGGGAGACGATAGGAGGCCACCATGGGCGACGGGTTGCGGATCAATCGGTACTTCACCACCGTGGGCGAGGACCCCTTCGACTCGGTCCCCTGGAGCCGCCGGGACTCCCGGATCACCAACCCCGATGGCTCGATCGTCTTCGAGATGAAGGACGCCGAGATCCCGGCAACCTGGTCACAGGTCGCTGCCGACATCATGGTGTCGAAGTACTTCCGCAAAGCTGGCGTCCCCCAGCAGAACGATGACGGCACGTGGCAGACCGATGCCGATGGACTGCCCGTCCTCGGTGCGGAGCAGAGCGCCCGTCAGGTCATCGGGCGCCTCTCGGCGGCGTGGCGCGATTGGGGCGAGCGGTTCGGCTACTTCGCCACCGTGGCCGACGCCCAGGCTTTTGAGGACGAGCTCAACTACATGCTCGTCAACCAGATCGCGGCGCCCAACAGCCCGCAGTGGTTCAACACCGGCCTGAATCACATGTACGGGCTCACCGGTCCGTCGCAGGGTTTCTGGTTCATCGACGACGCCACCGGGGAACTGGTGGCCTCCCCCGACTCGTACACGCGTCCCGCTCCCCACGCATGTTTTATTCAGGCGGTCAATGACGACCTCGTCAACGAGGGCGGGATCATGGACCTGTGGACCCGGGAGGCTCGGCTGTTCAAGTTCGGGTCGGGGACCGGTACCAACTTCTCCAGCCTGCGCGCCGAAGGTGAACCGCTTTCCGGTGGCGGGCGCTCGTCCGGAATCATGTCGTTCCTCAAGATCGGTGACCGCGCCGCCGGGGCGATCAAGTCGGGTGGCACCACTCGGCGGGCCGCCAAGATGGTCATCCTCGACATCGACCATCCCGACATCGAAGAGTTCATCGACTGGAAGAAGGTCGAAGAGGACAAGGTGCGAGCTCTGATCGCGGCCGGCTATTCCTCTGACTTCAACGGCGACGCCTACCAGACCGTTTCGGGACAGAACTCGAA
>JBBTKD010000034.1:0-1015 GCA_038059105.1 Actinomycetota bacterium
GTTCTGTTTCTCCCCCCGGAGGGGGGAGTACCCCGAAGGGGGGAGGGGGGCGCCGGGTCTAACGCGTCGTTTTCAGCGGATCAATCCACCCTGCGCCATTTCCTCGAGGCGGGCGATGCGCTCGGGGATCGGGGGGTGGGTGGAGAACATCCGGGTGATGCCTCCCCCGCCGCTCCCGCTGCCGCGGCGACCGAACGCCTTGAGCGGGTCGGCGATGAACAACTGAGCCGTCGACGGATTCACCTGCATCGGGATCCGCGTGGTGCCCTGCTCTAGCTTGGCGAGTGCCCTGGCGAGTGCCAATGGAGATCCGGTCATACCGGCGCCACTGCGATCGGCCTCGTACTCGCGGCTCCGGCTGATCGCCATCTGGATGACCATCGCCGCGAGCGGAGCGAGGATGATCGACACCAGGAAGATCACGCCGCTCAACGCATCGTTGCGACGGCGATCTCCGCCGAGGCTCGACCACATCGTCATGCGAACCAGGATCGACAGTGCAGCAGCGACCGTGGCCGCGATCGAGGCAATCAGGATGTCACGGTTGCGCACATGGGAGAGTTCGTGGGCGAGCACGCCCTCGAGTTCTGACTGGTCCATCAACTCGAGGATGCCGCTGGTCACTGCCACCACGGCGTGTTCGGGGCTGCGACCGGTAGCGAAGGCATTGGGCTGCGGTGACGGAATGAGGTAGATCTTCGGCATCGGCATGTTCTCGCGCTGCGCCAGCGAACGGACGATGCCGTAAACGTTCGGAACCTCGCGCTCCTCCGCGGGCTTGGCGCCGGTCGACATCAAGGCGATCTTGTGGGAGAAGAAGTACATGGCGAAGTTGAGGAGTCCGGCGAACACCAGGGCCGCGATCGCCCCGCTCGTCCCACCGAGCAACTGGCCGACCCCGACAAAGATCGCACCAAGCGTGGCCATCAAAACCAGAGTCTTCATGTTGTTGCGCATAGGGCAAGATTACTGAGCGCGCGAACGAAGGGAACTCAGTCCTTGGCAAGCTTGCAGC
>JBBTKD010000035.1:0-6395 GCA_038059105.1 Actinomycetota bacterium
GCACCGTTGGCGCAGTCGAGCACGACGGGAATCCCCGCCAGCCGGTAGTCGGCCCGCGCGACGAGATGTGCCACATACCGGTCGAGGGCGTCGGTCATCGGCACCTGGATCCCGAGCGCCTCACCGTGCACGTCCACCCACGGAGGTCCGGCAAGAAAGCGGGCTTCGATGGCCGCTTCGCGGTCGTCGTCGAGTTTGGCCCCGTCGGGTCCGAAGAACTTGATCCCGTTGTCGGCGGCCGGGTTGTGGCTCGCCGAGACCATCACGCCGAACGCGGCGTTCGTGGTTCGGGTCAAGTGACTCACCGCCCCGACCGGGATGATCCCGAGATCGGCGCTGTCGAACCCGGCCGCATTGAATCCGGCGTGGATCGCAGAAGCGAGCATCTGTCCGGAGCGCCGGGTGTCACGGCCCACGACCGCGGTGCCGCTGCGACCGTCGGCGGCGGCGTGAGCGAGTCCGAGCGCCATCTCTGCGGTGAGGTCGACGTTGGCGAGACCTCGTACCCCATCCGTGCCGAACAGCTTCTTCATATCCGCTCCCTTCGGCGTGTTACGCCGGGGACTAGAGCATCGGCACGGCGCCGAGCGCCCTTAGCGCTTGGTGTACTGCGGAGCGCGGCGGGCCTTGCGGAGTCCGTACTTCTTGCGCTCGACGGCTCGGGGGTCGCGCTTGAGGAGTCCCGCCTTCTTCAGACCCGGACGATGGTTGGGATCGACCTCGATCAGCGCACGGGCGATCCCCAAGCGAAGACCGTCGACCTGACCGGTCACCCCGCCACCCTCGAGAAGCGCCTCGACGTCGTACATGCCCTCGACACCAGCCACCCGCATCGGTTCGAGCACGCGCATCCGGTTCGCTGGAGTCGGAAAGTAAGCCTCGATCGCCTTGCCGTTGAGCGTCATCTTCCCGGTGCCCTCGCGGAGTCGAACGCGTACGACGGAAGTCTTGCGACGGCCGACGGTCATCGAGAGCGGCTTGGTCATCGGGTTTCGACCTTTCGGGCAGTGAGGGTGAGCGGCTGGGGCGCCTGGCCGGCGTGCGGATGATCAGGACCGGTGTAGACCTTGAGCTTGCTCCCCATGGCGCGGCCCAGCCGGTTACGGGGAAGCATCCCGATCACGGCCTTCTCCACGATGCGCTCCGGGTGGGTCAGCTGCATCTTGCGAAACGACGACTCGGTGAGCCCGCCGGGGTAGCCCGAGTGGCGGTAGTAGCGCTTGTCGTCGGTCTTGGAACCTGTGACGACGACCTTCTCGGCGTTGATGATCACGACGAAGTCGCCGAGGTCCATGTGCGGTGCGTACTTCGGCTTGTGCTTGCCGCGCAGCAGTTGCGCCACCTCAGAAGCGAGCCGACCCAGCGGAAGATCGCTGGCGTCGACGAGCCACCAGGAGCGATCGATGTCGCCCGGCCGCGGCGTGAAAGTTCTCTGCAGTTTCATCGGAAAACCGTTCCCTATCGGGTGTGCACAGGCGCACAAAGACGCGCCCCGCAGGGCGGGGCGGAGGGGGATGGTAACGGTTCGGGGAGGTTGTGCGCCAATCGGAAAGGCGGAGTCTTCAGTCCTCAGTCGTCAGTCTTCAGCCAGAGAAGACCTGCTTCTCGACACTGCGATCGCTAATAGTCCACATTCCAAAGAACCAAGCCATGGGGCGGCGCTACGCCCCTTGACGCCGTTCGATCCTTCTTCTCCAGGATCCCCGAGACCGCGCCCGGGGCGACTCGGCCCCGCCCGACGTTCACGCAAAGGGCCACCATGGAGCGCACCATCTGGTGACAAAACGCCTTTGCGGTCACAGAGAAGACCAGGAGGTCGTTCTGGCTGGGGACTGGAGACTGGGAACTAGCGACTCCCGTCTGGCTGAAGACTGAGGACTGAGGACTGAGGACTCTCTCCCACCCTGCTTCGTCCACCGTTCGCTCGGTCGTGCCCACGTCGGGTGCGCGACAGAGAGAGGCGAAGTCGTGCTCGCCGACGAAGGCTGCCGCCGCCAGATTCATGGCGGGGAGATCGAGTGCCTCGCCAAGGTGCCACACCCACGGCGACTGCAACGGATCGTGAGACTCCCCTTCCTGAATGAAGTAGCGATACGACCGGCGCAGTGCGGAGAAGCGGGCGTCGAAGTCATCTGGTGCCCGGCTCAGAGTGTGGATCGAGATCTCCGGTCCCAGCATCGTGCGCAGTGAGCGAACCACGCCCGACTCGTCAAGATGAGTCGCTACGGAGAATGACGCCACCTGGTGGCGGGCATGCACCCCGGCGTCGGTTCGCCCGGCGACGCTGAGCGCCACATCCTCCCGAAGGACTGTGGCGAGAGCGTTCTCGATCTCACCCTGCACGGTGCGCACCCCGACGTTGCGCGCCCATCCCCGAAACCCCGTCCCGTCATAGGCGAGGTCGATCCGGTAGATCAATGCCCCGTCCCGTGGCATTGGTGATGCTCAGGGCGAGCCAGCGGCGTCATCCGGCAAGGACGCACGACGAAGGCGCACCCGGAGCGTGGGTCGAGGAGGAGGACACAGCCGGGGGCGTCGGGGGCCGTCCTGAGCGCGCCAGATGTCACGGGTCGGGGCATTAGAACCGAAAGAGGAGAGACACCACCACGAATGCCGCCCACCCTCCAACAGCGGCTGCGGCCGCCCGCGCCGAGGGAAGTTCCAGGGCGACCCGGGCCGCCATCCAGACCGTGGCCACCAACCAGACCGAGGCGATCAGTTGCGCCTGGAGCGGCGCCACGAACGGCGCCAGCAGTAGCCCGGCGAGCAACACCGGATACCCGATCGAGGTCGCCGCCATGGTTCCGGGGAGGGTCCCGTCCCCTTCGAGGAAGT
This sequence comes from Actinomycetota bacterium, assembly GCA_038059105.1. Classification (GTDB taxonomy): domain Bacteria; phylum Actinomycetota; class Acidimicrobiia; order Spongiisociales; family UBA11373; genus UBA11373. The sequence continues at coordinate 2,836 of JBBTKD010000035.1, forward strand.
GCTTCCCGATCAGATAGACGAGTCCGGACAGGAGGATCCAGTTGACCAGGCCGTAGAGGATCACTCGCGCCGCAGTCAAGATCCCGATTCCGTCAACAATCAGCGGGATCATGAGCAGGGCGTGCACCACCGCAACCACGATGGCGCCGTCGGCAACACCGTCGGGTCGCACGACCATCATCACGTACGGCTCCCGATTGAGCATGGCGGCGTTGATAGCGCGCTGAATCATGGGGCGAGCCTAGAGGCCGCCGAGCAGACGGCCCACCGGACGAAGCACGGAACGATCCACGCCGAGCGCCACGAGCTCGTCGGGTGTCACCCACCGGCAGTCGCGCACCTCGGGCGTGGCGGCAAGGCCGCCGCTGCCGGCCACGAATCCGAACCGCAGGTCGAAGTGCAGGTGCCGGGGCTGACCGGAACCTTCGGGGAACACATGAATGTCGACGTCGACGAGACCGTTCCCGATCGGCGTCAGGTCCGTGACCCCGGTCTCTTCGGTCACCTCCCGCGCCGCCGCGGCGAGAAGTCCTGCGTCGTCGGGATCGACATGACCTCCGGGCTGCACCCAGATCCCGATCTTGCCGTGATGGATCATGAGCACCCTGTCCCCCTTTGGGTGGATCACGAATGCGCTGGCAGTGAAATGCCCCGGGGTGTACTCGTGGCGATCGAAGGGATCGTGCGCGACCGCAGCAAGATCGAGCATCTCGACGCGGTACCGCTGCTCGTCAGGGTCAGCGGGCGAGTAGGAGGTGAGGAGGTGGAGCAATTGCGCCCGTCGAGTGGACATCACGTCCGCTGTGCGGAGCGCAATGGGCAATGAGCAATGGGCAATGACCCGTCGGCGGTCATCGCGGTGAACCACGAGGCGCGAGGTCCGGTAATTGCCAATTGCCAATTGCCGATTGCAGCCCGACCCGGTTGGCGCCGAAGGCCACGATCACCTTGCGTTTCTTTCATCCCTCCACTCCACCCACTTGTCCAGAAAGCTCAGGTCGAGGTCCGGCGCGCTGATACCGAAGGTGAGCAGGGTGGCACCGGCGCTCACCATCGCGTCGCCGTAAGCCGGGTTGCCTTGCTCTGATTTCGGTACTCCGCCCGAGCGCTCGATCTCCGCGGGGTTGCGGCCCACCTTGGCGCAATGGGCGTCGAGGACGATGCACTTGTGGCGAATCCGATCGGGATCACCAAAGCCATGCCAGATGTCGGCGTGCTCAGCGGTAATACGCAGCGTCACCTTCTCACCCCCACCTCCGATGAGGATCGGCATCTTGCGCAACGGAGGCGGGTTGAGCACTTCGAGACGGTGCTTGATGATCGGGAGATCACGACGCAGTGCCTTCAACCGCGAAGGGGCGGTACCGAACTCATACCCGTAGTTCTCGTAGTCCTTTTCGAACCAGCCCGAGCCGAGGCCCAGTATGACCCGACCACCGGAGATGTGGTCCACCGTGCGCGCCATGTCGGCGAGGAGGTTGGGGTTGCGGTACGAGTTGCACGCCACGAGTGGCCCAAGTTCCACCCGGTGTGTCACTTCGGCAAACGATGCCAGCTGGGTCCAACACTCGTAATGCAGCCCTTCGGGCTCGCCCGTAAGCGGATAGAAGTGGTCCCAGTTCATCACGATGTCGACCCCGCGCTTCTCCGCCTCGATCGCAGCATCTCGGAGGGCGGAGTACGGCGCGTGCTGTGGGTGAATCTGAACGGCGAGGCGGATCAGGTGGCTCATTGGTGCGCCTCCTCGGGGCGGGTACCGAACGCTGAATCGGGCTACTGGGTTACCCGCAAGAGGTCACCACATTGCAGCGGAAGACGCGCAAGTACACCAGCGTGCTCTGGTCCACCTCCATGCCGTCGAGATTGGCTCGCATCGCAGCAGTAGCGGGAGAGTCGGCGACCGCCGCCCAGGGTCCCATCTCCGCTCCAAGGTCGTGCCACCGCAGACACCAGCTGGCTTCACCGCACCGGTTGTCCAACCAACCAGCGTCGCGAAGTTGAGTCTCGATGGTGGCAAGCGCGCCGACGGCGGTCATACCCTCAGAGCGCAGCACCGCCCCTTCCCCATCGCACGCCTCGGCATTGCAGGTCTGATGGGCGTCGACGACTTCGACGTCGGAAGGAAGACCGAGCGCGGCAACCGTTGCAGGATCCGGTATTGGGTCGGCGATCACGGAGACGACCGTGGCAGCGGCAATGGCGACGAAGAGGATCACAAACACCACACCGACGATCACCATTGCGGGATGCGAGTGCCGTGCCTCTTCGATCATCGGCTAGGGCCGGATCAGACGAGCTCGACGATGGCCATCTCGGCGCCATCTCCGCGCCGCGGCCCGAGCCGAACGATCCTGGTGTAGCCACCGGCCCGCTCGCGGTACCGGGGTGCGACCTCGTCGAAGAGGCGGGTCACCACTTCGGTATCCCCGATGTCGGCGAGGATCACGCGGCGGGCGTGCAGGGTGCCCTTGCGGGCCCGGGTGATCATCTTCTCGGCGTAGGGGCGGAGCATCTTCGCCTTGGCGACGGTGGTAGTCACCTTGTCGTCCCAGAACAGTTCCTGGGCGAGGTTGCTCATCATCGACTTCTGATGAGCCGCGTCACCACCGAATCGCGGACCACGCTTCGGCGTCGGCATCAGGCCTTCAAATCCGTATCGCGAGATACCGCCAGCGAGAGACCCAGTTCATCGAGCTTCGCCGTGACCTCTTCGAGGCTCTTCTGGCCGAAGTTGGTGATGTTGAGGAGTTCCTCTTCCGTCTTCAGCACCAGCTCACCAACGGTGGTGATCTGAGCGCGACGAAGGCAGTTGCGCGGGCGCTCCGACAGGTCAAGGGCTTCGATGGGTAGGTCGAGGTCGGGAGACGCCGACTCGCTGACCACCACGTCGCCGAGCACCAGTCCAATTCCCTCGCCGAAGTCGGCGAAGAGCCCCATGAGTTCGCCGAGCGTCTTGCCGGCCGATGAAAGGGCTTCACTCGCCGAAACGGAGCCGTCGGTATGAACATCGAGAACCAGCCGGTCGAAGTTGGTCATCTGCCCCACCTGTGTCGAACCCACCGTGTAGGCGACCTTGCGGACCGGGGAGAAGATCGAGTCGATCGGGATGACCCCGATCCCCTCGCCCTTGTTGTTGCGATCGGCGCTGCGATACCCGACGCCGCGCTCACAGGTCATCTCGATCTCGAGCTTTCCGCTCGTCGACAGCGAAGCGATGTGGTGGCCGGCGTTGACCACCTCGACGCCAGCGGGAGCCTTGATGTTCCCGGCCGTCACATCACCCTTGCCCTTGGCAGAGAGGTAAAGCGTCTGAGGCCCATCGACCTCGATGCGCAGGACGACACCCTTGAGGTTCAGGATCATGTCGACGACGTCTTCGACAATCCCGGTGAGGGTCGAGAACTCGTGCTGGACACCCTCGATCCGAACCGTCGTGATCGCCGCTCCCGGGATGCGGGCCAGCAGCGTGCGACGGAGGGTATTTCCGAGCGTGTAGCCGAAGCCAGGCTCGAGCGGCTCGACGATGAACCGCGAACGGTTGTCGTCGACGACTTCTTCTT